>JAISAA010000197.1 GCA_031266955.1 Oscillospiraceae bacterium
GCGACGCCGTGGAAAGCTTCAAGGCGCAGAAGAAAAAATCCGAGATCACAGAGGACGATTTGAAGGACTCCGAGCGCGACATTCAAAAGCTGACCGACAATTATGTCAAGGAAATTGACGCGGCGCAGGCGAAAAAGGACAAAGAGCTGCTTGAGATTTAGCCTTTTCGGACGAAAAAAACGCGACGGCCAAACGCGCGGCGAGCGTGCCGAACGCTCCGCCGAACGCTCCGTTCCGCGCCACGTCGCGATAATAATGGACGGCAACGGGCGCTGGGCGGCGCGGCGCGGGCTGCCGCGCTCCGCAGGTCACGCCGCCGGAGCGGAGACGTTCCGCCGCATCGCGACGTACTGCAAATCCATCGGGATCGAATATCTTACGGTGTACGCGTTTTCGACGGAGAACTGGAAGCGCCCGCCGGACGAGGTCGGCGTGATAATGGAGCTGCTTGAAAAATATCTCACCGAGGCGATAGGCAAGATGGAACGCGACCGCGTAAAAATGAAATTCTTCGGCGATTTATCGGCGCTGTCCGATAAGCTGCGCGCGCTCATACGTGATACGGAGGAAATTTCCGCGAGATTTGACGGCGTGCAGGTGAATATCTGCGTAAATTACGGCGGGCGCGGCGAAATACTGCGCGCGGCGCGTCTTTGGCGCGATTCCGGCGCGCCGGAGCTCACAGACGAGCTTTTCGGCGGATATATGTACTCCGCCGGCGTGCCCGACCCGGATCTCGTCATACGCCCCGGGGAGGAGACGCGCGTGTCCAATTTTCTGCTGTGGCAGTCGGCGTATTCGGAGCTTTATTTTACGGATACGCTCTGGCCGGACTTTACGCCGCGCGAGCTGGACAAGGCGATCTCGGCGTACAACAGCCGCGAGCGGCGGTACGGAGGTGTGCTGTGAAAACGCGGATAATCACGGGAGTCGTCGCCGTACCGCTGCTCGTCGCGGCGCTTTCGCTGACGCCGACGCTTGTCACGACGCTTATCGTCGCCGTGATTTCCGGCGTGTCCGCGTGGGAGATCTCCGGCGCGGTGGGGATGCCGAAAAACAATACGATACGCGGCGTTCTCACCGCGGTCGTCGTCTGGTGCGCTTTTATATATCCGGATGACCCCGCGAATCGCCGCGACGTTTGGTCGCTTTTCCTCATATTCGCGCTGCTGACGGGCATATCCGCCGCCGGGATGCTCAGATTTGAAAAGCGCGGCGGCGCCGGAATGACAAACGGCAAGCTGCAAAATAATATATGGGCGCTCGCGACGCTTGTGCTGCCGGCGCTTCTCGCGTCCCTCACGTGGCTGCGTATGCTGAAATACGGGCGGCTTCTCGTGCTGCTGCCATTCGTTTCCGTATTCTTGACGGACGCGGGGGCGTACTTCACCGGTATATTTTTCGGAAAGCGCAAGGCGTTTCCGAAAATTTCGCCGAATAAGACCGTCGAGGGCTGTATCGGCGGGGTTTTTATCGGCACGGCGGCGGTGCTCGCTTACGGCGCCGTTATTTCGGCGGCGTCGACGTCGGTCGAGGCTTCGATCTTACCGCTCATACTCATCGGCGTCGCCGGGGCGCTGGCCGCGGAATTCGGCGATTTGGCGTTTTCGCTCATAAAGAGGATCTACGGCATCAAGGACTACGGCAAGATCATCCCCGGTCACGGCGGTATGCTCGACAGATTTGACAGCCTTGTGTTCTGCGCACCGGCGGTGTTCATAATCGCGTCGTGGCTGCCCGTGTTCAAGGCGGCGTTATGACTGATTCGATCGTACTGCTCGGCTCGACGGGCTCTATCGGGACGCAGACGCTTGACGTCTGCCGCGCGCTCGGGCTGCGCGTCTCCGCCCTCGCGGCGGGCGGGAATATCGGCCTGTTAGAGCGTCAGGCGACGGAGTTTCATCCGGAGCTCGTCGCGGTCTATGACGAAAACGCGGCGCGCGCGCTCGAAACGCGGCTGCGCGGCTCCGGCGTGCGCGTGCTCTCCGGAGAGGCGGGCGTTTTGGAGGCGGCGCGGCTTGACTGCGGAACGATTGTAAACGCGGTATCCGGCTCGGCGGGACTGGCGCCGACGCTTGAAGCGGCGCGGCTCGGACGGCGTATCGCGCTTGCGAACAAAGAATCGCTCGTTGTCGCGGGTGAGCGCGTTATGGCGCTCGCGCGGGAGAGCGGCGCGGAGATCATCCCGGTGGATTCCGAGCATTCCGCGATTTTTCAGTGCTTACAGGGCGCGCGCGGGAATAAAATCAAAAAGCTGATACTCACGGCGTCCGGCGGGCCGTTTTACGGCAAAACGCGCAAGGAAACGCTGCTGAAAATGCGAAACGCCACGCCCGAAACGGCGCTCGCCCACCCGAACTGGAGCATGGGCGCGAAAATTTCCGTAGACTCCGCGACGATGATGAACAAGGGGTTAGAGCTGATAGAGGCTATGCGGCTTTTCGATTTGCGCGCGGACGAGATCGAGGTGCTCATCCACCGCCAGAGCATCGTACACTCCGCCGTGGAATTCGAGGACGGCGCGGTGATCGCCCAGCTCGGCGCGCCCGATATGCGTCTGCCGATACAGTACGCGCTGACGTATCCGCAGCGCCTGCCCGGAGCGGCTCCGCCGCTGGATTTGGCCGCTGCCGGGGCGCTTACGTTTGAAAAGCCGGATTTAGACGCCTTCCCCTGCCTCGCGCTCGCGTATGAGACGGCGGGGCGCGGGGATCACGCGTGCCGCGTGCTTTGCGAGGCGGACGAGCGGGCGGTTTCTATGTTTTTAGCGGGAGAGATCGGTTTTTTTGATATCTGCGAATATGTAAAAGCGGCATTGGCGAATATATGATGGGCGAATATATGATCGGTGAATATATAAGGGGAGTTGTGAGATGTACATTGTTCTTGCGATAATTATTTTCGGCGCGCTTATCGCCGTACACGAGCTCGGGCACTTCGTCGCCGCGAAATCGCTCGGCGTAAAAGTGAATGAATTCGCGATAGGCATGGGGCCAAAGCTGTTTTCCCGGCAGCGCGGGGAGACGCTTTATTCCCTGCGGTTGCTGCCTATAGGCGGCTTTTGCAGTATGGAGGGCGAGGACTCCTTCGTTTTCGAGGACGAAACCCAGGCGCGGGCCGACGCGCTGCTTGTCGGAAACGCGGCGCCCACCGACGCCAGAAGCTGGACGGACTATATCGATGAGCAGATCGCACTGTACTTCGAGTATTTTGAGCAGCAAAAGCTCGGCGCGCAGCGCCCGACGCGAAAAGAGCTCGGCGAGTGGCTGCGCGAATGGGCGGCGGAGCATATCCGCGACGGAAAGCCAAGCCCCGTCGGGCTGACGCCGCCGCCGGCCGAAAACTTCCACCTCTGGCGTTACGGAAAGCGCGAGCAAGCGAAAAACGCCCGAAAAGCCGCCGCGCAAGCCAGCGCAATGCTTAGCGACGAGGAGCGTGTGCATCTGCACCCGCGGGCGTTTACGACGCAAAAGCCGTGGAAACGCGTCGTCATACTCGCCGCCGGGGCGTTTATGAACCTTTTGGCGGGGCTTATCATCGTCCTGTTTTTGCGGATGGGCGACGACGTCATCGTCAGCACGCGGCTCGCCGGGTTTATGGACGGCTTCCCCGGCGCGGGCGAAGCCGGGCTTCTCGCCGGGGACGAAATTTTGTCCGTAAACGGGAGCCGGATATTTTACTCGGAGGATTTTTCGATGCTTATGGCGCTCGCCGAAAACGCCGGGCAATTAAACGGGCAATCGGACGGAACGGTCGATCTCGTCGTCCGGCGCGACGGGCGGCGGGTGAAGCTCGACGATTTCCCGCTCGCGCTGCGCGAGTATGAGATCGACGGGCAAATATATATCCGCTACGGGCTTTTGTTCGAGCCCGCGGCGCCGACGCTCGCGGGGCGGTTCCGGCACTCTCTTTCCTCGGCGTACAATTTGGCGCGGCTCGTAAAATTCGGGCTGGTGCAGCTTGTGACCGGGCAGGCGGGTCTGCGCGAAATGTCGGGCCCCGTCGGCATCGTGTCGGTAATAGGCAGCGCGGGAAGCGATTCGCGGCTGCCGACGGTCGGCGCGAAGTTGGGGTATATATTCGAGCTGGCGGCGCTTATAGCCATCAATCTCGGGATATTCAATCTGCTGCCGCTTCCCGCATTGGACGGCGGGAGGATTTTCGGCCTTATCATAACCGTCGTCATTGAAAAGCTGACGCGCCGCCGCCTGAATCCCAAATACGAGGGCGTTGTCCACGCGATAGGCTTCGCGGCTATAATAGTGACATCGCTCATCATAATGATAAACGACGTCGTAAAGCTTATAAAGCCCGTATGACGCGCCGGATAAATATTGGCGGCGTCGCGGTCGGCGGCGGAGCGCGCGTATCCGTGCAGTCAATGGCGACGGCGCGCACGTCGGACGCCGGCGCCGCGGCGGAGCAGATACTCGCGCTCGAACGCGCCGGGTGCGAAATAGCGCGGTGCGCCGTGCCGGATATGGAGTCGGCGAAGGCTCTGCGGGAGATAAAGCTCCGAGTACATATCCCCATCGTCGCCGATATACATTTCGATCACCGTCTCGCGCTCGCCGCCGTCGAGCACGGGGCGGACAAGATACGCATAAATCCGGGGAATATAGGCGCGCGCGAGAACGTCCGCGCCGTCGCGGAGGCTTGCCGCGAGCGCGGGATACCCATCCGCGTCGGAGTGAACGGCGGAAGTCTGGAAAAGCCGCTTCTGGAGAAATACGGCGGCGCGACGGCTGAAGCTTTGGCCGAAAGCGCCGTCAGCCAGGTGCGGCTGCTGGAGGATATGAATTTTCGGGACATCTGCGTTTCGGCGAAATCCTCCGACGTTATGACGACAGTCAAAGCATACAGGCTTATTTCCGGCATGACAGACTGTCCGCTTCACCTCGGCGTGACGGAGGCCGGCACGGAATTTGCGGGGATAATACGCTCGACGGCAGCGCTCGGCGCGCTTTTAGCGGACGGGATCGGCGACACGATAAGGTTCTCGCTGACCGCGCCGCCGGAGCGCGAGGCGGCGGCGGGCGCGGAGCTACTGCGCTCGCTCGGTCTGCGCCCCTCGGGGCCGAGGCTTGTTTCCTGCCCGACGTGCGCGCGCTGCCGGTACGATATGTTCTCCGTTGCGTCTGAAGTTGAGCGGCGTCTCGCCGAGCTGCCGCCGGAGCGCGATATAACCGTCGCCGTGATGGGCTGCGCCGTGAACGGGCCCGGAGAGGCGCGCGCCGCGGATTTCGGCATCGCCGGGGGAAACGGCGCGGGCGTGCTGTTCCGGCACGGGGAGATAGCGGGCCGCGCGCCGGAAAATGAGCTTGTCGCGCGGCTGTTTGAAATGATAGGATAGGTGAAAAAAGACAGCGGGGCGATTACGCCCCGCTGCTTTGCGTCATACCGTTTTACTTCGCGTATAATACCATTCTGGCTATTTTCATGACCTCGAAGCTGCGCTGTGTGTACGCTCCAAAAAGGTACATTTTTTGATCTTCCGGCGACATCGTCTTTTCCGGCGGCTTTTCTATTGCGTCGCTAAGTGCTTTTACGAGATCGTTGTGCAGCAGATTATACGGGTCGAGCATAAGCTCAATTGCTATATGCGTCTGGAATAGCGCCATAGCGTCCGTATTTCCGTCCGCGTTCTTGAATCTTCCGACGTAAAGGTCTACCCATCTGTTCAACAGCTCGCGCAATTCTGTCTGCCACGGGCTGTGGACGATCTGATATGCGTCTATATAAGCATATACGCGCGGTTTCGGCGCGTCTTTTGCTTTGGGCGACGCCGACGGTTGAACGCCGGGCTTTTTGTCGATCTCTTTACCAATATCTTTGCTAATATCTTTGCTAAGCTCTTGGCCGGTTTCCTGAGCGGGCTCCCCGCTTTGCGGAACGGCGGCTTTGACTTCGCTGTCTGTGTTCACTTTCACTTGTACGTCCTCCAATATGGTCGTTGGCGGGCGCGTCAGACATATTCGGTTTTCCGTTACGAAACGCGC
>JAISAA010000202.1 GCA_031266955.1 Oscillospiraceae bacterium
CGCCCGAGACCGTCGCGCTCGTCCGCATAGCCCGCCTGCGCGCGCAGGCGGCGGAGCTCGGCATATCGGAGCTCACGCAAAAGGACGGGCGGCTGCGCGTCCGCCTGACGGACTTCGATCTGAGCCGCGTAACGTCGCTCTACGCCGTGCCGGAATACACGGGGCGGCTGCGCGTGGAAGCCGGAAGCTCGCCCTGCGTGTCCCTGACGCTAAAAGGCCTCGACGCGTTAGACGAAGCCGAGCGCTTTGTCGCCGCGTGGTGATCTTGCCGTATGTCAGGCAAATGACGAGACCTCAATACTTATTGAAAGGAGCCTTTGTATGAAGAATTTTTTCAAGTCGATAATAGCGGCGTTTTCGATGTTTTCGCGTATACCGATGCCGCGGATAGAGTGGGACGAGGACGTTATGCGGCATATGATGACGGCGTTTCCGCTCGTCGGCGCCGTGATAGGCGGGATAATGCTCGCCTTTTTGCGGCTGGCGGACTTTTTTGAGCTGCACGACGCTTTGCGCGCGCTCGGGATGACGCTGCTGCCGCTCGCCGTCACGGGCGGGATACATCTCGACGGGCTGTGCGACACGTGCGACGCGCTGGGCGCCGTCGTATCGCCTGAGCGGCGGCGGGAAATTTTGAAGGATCCGCGCGCCGGCGCGTTCGGCGTCATCAGCGTCGCGACGTATCTTTTGGCGTATTTCGCGCTCGCCCTCGCGTTTGACGGAAGTACGAGTAGCACAGCGCTGTATTGCTTCAGCTTTGTAATGTCGCGACTATTTTCCGCTAACGCGGTGACGCGCTTAAAGCCCGCCCCGGACGGTACGGGGCGGGCTTTTCACGATGCGGCGGGTAAGAAAGGGCGATTGGGATTATTCACGGTTCTTTTGTTCGCGGTTCTCGCGCTTTTTGTCATTATTATCAGCGTTAGCGAAACAAATTCAGCGCCGTCTGTCTGGATGTTTGCGCTGCTCGTCTGTTATATTTCGCTCAAACGGACGGTCGAAAAAAAATTCGAGGGGATGTCCGGGGACCTCGCCGGGTGGTTTTTGCAGCGGTGCGAGCTGTGGCAGCTTGGGGCGCTTGTCATTGTCAGCGCGCTTGCGCGCTGATCCTCCATTATCGCTTTTTTTCGCCTGCGCGGCGGGCGCCCCATTTCTTTATCGAAAGAAATGGGGGAAAGAACGACCAAAGGAAGTGTCCTTTGGAATCCTCTGAATCGCGGGGGCTTACGGGGGTTGTTAGCAGTTGGTGGGCGCGCCGCTGTCATTTGCAGACTGTATCGGGTGGCGTGGTGCGGCAGCGCTCTGTTGTCAACACGCGAATCGGCTCGTTTCGCTGCCGCCCTGCTGTGCGTGAGGGAATAACCACCCCGTCGCTACGCGCCACCCCTCCACCGGAGGGGAATTTGGGACGGCGGGCGGTCGCCCCTACACCGTACCATCGTACCGCCGTGCCCCCGTCCACACCCACGGTGTAGGCGTCTCGATTCGCCTACGGCGGGCGAACACAGTTCGCCCCTACAGCCCGCCGAAAAGGCCGCATCCCCCGTCCCCCCTTTGAGGGGGTTTCCAAAGGGGGACCTCCCCCTTTGGCGGTTCTTTCCCCCATTTCTTTACGTAAAGAAATGGGGCGCCGCGCCGCGCAGGCGCATAAAATCGGGGGTGATTGCACGTTAAATCAACCCCACGCCCGCTATCGCGGGCGGGAAGGACTGTTTTTACCATGCTTCTTATCATCGGCGGCGTCGGAGCGGGCAAGCGCGAATACGCGCTTTCGCTCGGGTTCGGCGAAAACGAAATAGCGGGCGGCGTCTGGGACGCCGTTTATGAAAATCCCGATAAGGCGGCGGAGCTTTTAGAGCCGCTGTGCCGCAAAGCCGCCGTGCTCTGTGAGGAGGTCGGCTCCGGCATTGTGCCGATAGAGCGGCATGAGCGCGAGGCGCGCGAGGCGATGGGGCGGCTGACGGCGGCGCTCGCCGGGCGCGCGGAGCGCGTCGTACGCCTCGTTGCGGGGATTGCAATTACGCTCAAATAGAACAGCGAGCTGCTTTCCGATATTCTGCTCCGCAAAGGCCCGAAATGAAAGGCTTGTGCGCCAAATCCGCCTTTTACCTGACGGTGCAAAAAGAGAAAGCCCCGCAACCGTTAGGGCTGCAAGGCTTTTCAGGTGGCACGCCTGGAGGGACTCGAACCCCCGACCTTCTGGTTCGTAGCCAGACACTCTGATCCAACTGAGCTACAGGCGCGTATTCATTAAAAAATCCGAAAATCCGGCGCGGGGAACATCATAGCACACGTGAAAATGAAATGCAAGTATTTTTAACCGATCCCGAAAAACTTTTTTCCGTTATTAAGCGTTGTCTCCGCAAGCTCCTCGACGGTCACGCCGCGAGAGCTCGCGAGCCGGCGCGCGATGTGGAGCAGATTCCGGGAGTCGTTGCGGCCGCCGCGGACGGGCTCCGGGGACAGGTACGGCGCGTCTGTTTCGAGCATAATGCGGTCGGCCGGGACGCGCACGGCCGTTTCAAGCGCCGCGCGCGCACTTTTGAACGTAATAACGCCGGTGAACGACAGCATCCAGCCCATATCTAAAATACGCTTCGCCGCCGCCCAATCCCCGGAAAAGCAGTGGAACACGCCTATCACGCCGCTGCGGTGAGCCTCGAGAATATCAACGACGTCCGAAAAAGCCTCGCGCTCGTGGATAATGACGGGCTTCTTCAGCTCGGAGGCAAGCTCAAGCTGCTCGCGGAAGCGCGCCCTTTGAACGTCGCGGGGCGAGAGGTCGTAATGATAATCGAGGCCGATTTCTCCGACGGCGACGGCTTTTTTGTTTTTCAGCAGCTCGCGCATTTCTGGAATTGAGCCGTCATCCATATCGGACGAGTCGTGGGGATGGACGCCTACGGCGGCGTATACGAACGGGTATTTCTCCGCGAGAGCCAAGCCGCGGCGCGACGCCTCGACGCTGCTGCCGGCGTTCAAAATCAGCGAAACGCCCTGCTCCGGCATAGCTGAAAGCAGCGCGTCGCGGTCGCCGTCGTAGCGCTCGTCGTCATAGTGCGCGTGGGTGTCGAAAAACATATTATAAAAACCTCCGAAAAAACGCTTGCACTCCGCGAAACGGCGTGCTATAATAATAAAAGTCGGCTTTGGCCGGAAATCACGCGCATAAATAAAAAATACGGAGTGTGTTCATTTTATGAAAATGGCTATCATTATTATCGATCTTCTTGTGTGCCTGCTGCTGACGGCGATAGTCGTCGTTCAATCAGGCAAGACGTCCGGGCTCGCCGGGGCTCTCGGCGGCGGCTCTGATACGTTTTTGGCAAAAAACAAGGCGAAAACGCTTGACGCGAAGCTGTCGCGCGGCACGAAATGGGTCGCCGTCGCGTTCATCCTGCTGACCCTGATCCTGAACATCGTCATAAAATAGCGCGCGTAATTTAATTACACATGATCGCGGAGCGGCTTATCTTGCCGCTCCGCTTCGCTTTGCGCGCGGGCGGCATTGCATTATACCGGCGCAGACATTTCGCGTAACGTGCTTGCGGGCGCTGAGAACGCGGCGCGTTAGCCGCGACGTCGCGCGAATGCGCGTACCCCGTGCTCGCAAGCACGTATAATCACAAGTCCGCCCGCGCAAACGCAATTTTAATCAAGCGTCCGATTACGAAGCGGGAGGACGGTACCCGTTACATCGCCGCCGAACAGCGCGGCGGCGTTTATCTCGTCGTAATCGACGTGCATATACGTCGCGTATTCCGGCGAAACGCGGGCTACTACCTCGTCGAAAATCAGCGCGCGCTCCCCGTCCACGCGCACCTGCACGAGCTGCTTGTCCTTCAGACCGAATTTTTCAGCGTCCTCCGGCGTAAGATGTATGTGGCGCTTGGCGACTATGACGCCCTCGGGGATCGCCGTTTCGCCCGCGGGGCCCGTCAGCGTACAGCCGGGGGAGCCCTTCAGGTCGCCGCTTTCGCGCACGGGCGGGTCAAAGCCGAGCGCGCGCGCGTCCGTGAACGACAGCTCTATCTGGTCGTATTTGCGGCACGGGCCGATTATTGACAGCTCCGCCTTTCCCTTCGGGCCCGTAACGGTGAGCTTGTGCGGAGTCGCGAACTGTCCGGGTTGCGACAGCCATTTTTTTACCTCAAGCTCAAAGCCCTTTCCGTACAGCTTGTCCAGCGTTTCGCGCGTGACGTGACAGTGCTTGCCCGAGCCCTCGATGACCACTTTGATTTCAGACATAAAATTTACCTCACTTAAAAAATTATTTCACGGGAACGACAGCTTCTCCGGCGTCCTCCGCCGTCGCGCCGCCCGCCGTTATTTCAGTTACGCGCCACCGGAACATCTCCGCGCGCTCCGGGTCAAACAGCGCCGAGAGCGTTACGCTTTCAGCGTAATCGGCGCTTTCGCACTCGCCGCCGAGCGCCGCTATCTCGCTTTTTATCCTCGGTGCGGCGCGGTATGAGCACACGGTCAGAATGCGGAGCTTTGTCGTGAAGCGGACGGGGGCCGAGGCTTCAAGCGCCGCTTTTGCCGCCGCCGTATACGCCCTCGACAGCCCGCCGGGGCCGAGCAGCACGCCGCCGAAATACCGCGTCACGACGCACAGCGCGCCGCGGACGCTCTCCCGGCGCAGCAGCTCGAGCATCGGAGCTCCGGAGGTGCCGGACGGTTCCCCGTCGTCGGAGGCGCGCTCTGAGCCGTCGGGCAGGATGTAGCACCACGGGTTGTGGCGCGCGGTGTGATGCTCCGCGCGGACTCGCTCAAGCTCGGCGCGCGCCTCACCCGCGTTTTGTATACGCAGGACGCGTCCGAGAAAGCGCGAGCGTTTTTCCGTTATTTCCGACGCTCCGGCGCGCGAGGGCGAGAAAAACTCCATTACTGCCGCTCCTTAAATATCCCTCTTCTTACAGTTTATATAATTGTCGCCGTATAGTCAAGCGAAAATTTCCGCGCCGGGCTCGAAGCGCTGCGGCAGTGACCTTTCGAGAACCGTAAAACTGCACATTAAGCCGACCGTCAATGCGCCGTATACACCGGCGCCGCCGCGTCACGCGCGATTTGCAGCGTCGCGAACGTCGCTTTGAGCAGCTCGAAGCTCGTTCCTGCTTTCATATGAGGCTGTATCGCCTTCGCCACGGCGGGGAACAGCAGCTTGCGGTCGCCGTTGAAGTCGATGAGGAACGTCAGGTGCGGTTCCGGCTCGTGCTCCTGACGCGTTTGCAGGATGTACGCCTCGAAGCATTCGATACCGCTGTTTTTCAGCGCATCGGAGAACGCGCGGGCGAGCGCCGGCGCGTATTTCGCGGCTGTGGCGATCAGCCTGCCCGTGTGCTCCACGCGCTCGTGCGTCATGCCCGTCGCGGCGTCCTCGGCGATTGCGAGGTCGCGGCGATAGAGTACGAGCTGATCGCCGAACGGATTTACGGCGATACCCGTCAGCTTCGGATCGTCCGTGACGATATGGTGCAGCGTTTCAAACGTCCTTACGGCTATGCCGTCCTCGCGGCGCTCCCATTTTTGAAGCTCGACGCTTGTCGTGAACGCGGGGATGAACAACTCGCCGCATGGCGTGCTGAGCAGGGATATGCCTTTACCTTCCAATGGCGAGACCGGCACAAAGAATTTTGACGCGCGCAGCTTGGTGAAAAAGGCGCGCTGCTCCGGCTCTCCGCCGTCGCGCATTGCTTGCAGCTCGGCGTCCCAATTGTCAAAGGGCTTGTATGTTTGATCCATAGAGGTTTTCCTTTGTTTGTTATGCAGGGGCTCGGTAGATCGCGCCCCTGCGCGGGTGTGTGGGTCTTGCGGGGCGGGACGATTGCCATCGTCCCCTACGGGGGTGCGTTGCCGTGCGGGTCGGGCGACCGCTGGTCGCCCCTACGGGGGCGTGTTGGTAGGAGCGGACCTGTGTGTCCGCCCGGTTTATTGATTCGCACGGTATGGGAACGTGGGGAGCGCGGCGGGACGCCGAGGGCGGCGTCCCCTACGGTGGGGGTGCGCGTTGTCCCGTAGGGGCGCCGCGTCGTCGCGTCCCCGTAGGGGCGGATGGTAATCCGCCCGTTACGGGAACCGGTGGGGTCGCGCGTTATTTTGTGTTTTCCAAATACCGTTTCAGGAGCATCGCGGCCTCTGCGCGGTTTGCGGGGATTTCGGGCGCGAGCGTTGTTTCAGTGCGGCCGGTTATGAGTCCGGTTGAGACCGCCCACGCCATTGCTTCGCGCGCCCAGTCGGATATGGTTTCGGCGTCGGTGTAGGCGGAGAGGTCCGCGTCCGTAGGGGACGCCGCCCTCGGCGCCCCGTTCCCGGCGTCGGACCATTGCGTATACCGATACAGGAGCGTTGCGAATTGCTCGCGCGTTATTGGGTCATTCGGGGCGAATTTGTTGTTGCCGACGCCGGTTATGAGGTTGTTGGACGAGGCCCACGCTCTGGCGGGTGTGTACCATTGGCCGGATACGACGTCGGTGAAGGGCGTTTCGGGGGACGGGACGGTGTGGACACCGCCCCCTACGGTGTTCCGGTAGAGGATCGTTGCGAGCATTGCGCGGGTCAGGGTGGCTTGCGGGGCGAAGGTGGTGTCTGTTGTGCCGGTGATTAGAGTGTTTGAGTAGGCGTAGCGGGCGGTTTTGTAGTACCATTCGCCTTTTGCTATGTCGGTGAACGGGTTTATCCATTCGCTGATTAGGAATTTGCTGAAATGGGTTGTCGCGAAGGTTATCTTGCCCGTCGCGGCGTCGTATTTTGCGCCTTTCATCTCGGTTATGTTGCCGTCGTCGTCGAGGTAGTAGACGGTGAGGAGGTCTTGGTCGGTCTCGGCGACGGTCGCGGGGGGCGTGTATGGGACGCTGACCGTTACGGTGCCGCCGAGGTTTGTTATTGCGGTCGTGCCGACGGTGATGTTCACCTCTATTACGGGGTTGTCGCCTACTTTTTCGCGCTGTTTGTCGTTTAGCGCTTCGGCGTTGTCTACTGCTTCGGCGGCGATTTTTATTGTTTCGCCGGCTTTGGCTGTTTCGGCTATCGCGGTGAGCGTCGCGGTGTCGAGAGTCAGGGTCGAGACGTCGGATTCTATTGTCAGTATGAGGTCTTTCGCCTCGGCGATGGCTTTTACCGCGGCGGCGGGGATGTCGGCTTCGATCGATTTTGCCGTTGCGCCGGCCTCGGTTTTGACCGGGATAATGACTTCCGCCACGGCGTTTGTCTTGCCCTCGGCTTTGGCCGTTTCAACGGCTTTCTTGGCCTCGTCCACGGCGGTCGTTACTTTGGATGTTTCTACAGTCACCGTCGCCTTGCCCGCGTTGTCGGGCTTGGCGGGGGCGGTTTCAACGGTCTTCTGTGCCACGACGTCGGGCTGTGAGCCGCCGAGTCCGCCGCCCGTCGCCGTATCGGGCTTGTCGCCCGCCGCGTTATCGTCGCCGTTCTGCCCGACGCCGGGGGCGACGCTGCCGTCGTTCGGCGGGTTCTTGTTCTCGGCCTCCAGCCACTTGTTATAGAATCCGGAGTCCGTTGCGAGCGTCGGATATTCCGACTCATCCTCGAACCAGTCGGCGACCTCATAGGCGTAGTCGTTGACGTAGTGCCAGATCACCTCGTCGCCGTTCGCCAACTGCTGCTCCATCAAGCCGTAGCCGGGATGGCGTCCGTTTATCGTGTACATCCAGCCGGAGCGCTGCCCGTTCGTGAACTCGCTGAGCGCATACCCGCCGTAATACGCCGGCGCCGTTATCGTCTTGACGTAGTTCTTGTCCGCGCCTACTTGCGACAGTCCCGCGCCGGCTACAGCCTGTATGAACAGGTCGTAGACCGTCGCGCCCTCGTTCAGAACGTAGCCGCGCGTCGCTATCCACGTGACGTATTCAGAGCCCCTGTAGCCGTGCCCGTCGCCGAGATCAATTGCGGTGCTCAGCGCGTCGTCTTCGTCCACCCTGTTTGAGCGCGTCGCGCCGATGAGCCGGAAGCTGACGTTTATCGTCGGGGCGCCCGGAACGATCCCCGTGCTCGGCGGCGCCGTGGGATATTCGAGTCCCGCGACCGCGAGCCGCAGATCGTTTGCCGCCGCGTCAACAGCCGCCTGAGCCGCCGTCTCGTTATCCCGGACGAGCCTTGCCGCCGTGAGCGCGTCCGTCAGGTATTTCCAACTGTCATTCGTGTAGCCCTTGTTCATTATGGCTTGGGCTTCGGCGATAGCCGCGTTCAGCGCCGTCTTGTCGGCGAGCTTGACGAGCGCGTCTATCGCGTCGATCAGCGCTTTTCTCGCCGCGTCAACTTCGGCTTGCGCCGCGCCCGCATTGCTTGCGACGGTTTGCGCCGCCGTCAGCGCCGTTTGCAGCGTCTGCCAGCTCGCGGCGCTATAGCTCCGCGAATTCAGCAATTCCGCTTGCGTGATGTACAGATTCAGCAGGGTCTTGTTCGCGCCGCTTGTGTTCTCCGCATACGCGAGGGCGCGCATTGCCGCGAGTATCGAACGCGCGTCGATGTTGACCGCGCTCTGTCCGGTGTGGAGGCCCTGCGTCTGCTTTAGCTGCGCGCTCACGAGCACCAGCGACAGCGTTTCCCACGACTCCGGCGTGTACAGACCGGTCGCGAGCCCCGTGCCCGCGCCAATCGCCGCGTTGAGCAGCGTATTGTTCAGCGGCAGGGGTTTCAGCGTAAGCCAGCACAGCGCGTTTACAAGCTCGGCTCTTTCCGCCGCGTTCGCGAGCGCCGCCAAGCTCGTATCGGTGTAGCGCGCGTCGCCGCTCACGGCGGTTTTAATCGCCGTGAGCACTCCCGTCACGGCGGTATAGTCCTCCCCGGTCGCTTTTGTCAGTTCTCCGAGCGACACGATGAGAGCCTGCGCCGCGAAGTCCGCGCTTTGCTGTGAGGCCGGCGAGTCCGCTTCCGCCTGCGCGGCGGTCAGGGCTTTGCCGTATTCCGCCCATGTTTCAGGCGAGTATTCCGCTTTTGTAAGAGTTGTTTTTTCGGCGTTCACAGCCGCTGACAGCAGCGTCGCGTCGATGACGTCCTTCAGCTCCAGCGCCGCGAGCGCGCCGAGCAGAGCGTCCGCCGCCGTATCGACAGCCGTTTGCTCCGCGTCCTGGCTGACGCTTTGCGCCGTTGAAAGCGCGGTTTTCACCGTGTCCCAAGTATTCGCCGTGTAATCGGTCTCAGTGAGTCCGGCTGCTATCGCTTTCGCGACGGTCAGGCGCTCCGTATTCACGCCGGGCGCGGGGGCTTCCGCCGTTATGAGGTTTCCTATCGCCGTCAGCAGCGCCGATCTCGCGGCGTTGACCTGCTCCTGCGTCGCCCCGGCGTTTGACGATACGCCCTCCGCCGCCGTAAGCGCGGCTGCGAGCGCTCCCCATGTCTCCGGCGTGTAGTCCGCTTGCTTCAAGCTGCGCGACAGCGAGATGGCCGCGTTCAGCTCGTTCTTGTTCACTTGTGCCGACGAGCCGCCGAAGGCGTCAGACATATCGTACAGCGCGTTTTGCCTGTTTACGAATCGGTCGTACGCCGCGAGCGCGTAGGCGGCCTGTTCCGTCGCCATATCGTTGACGCCGCCGTTGAGCGCGTGGCGGAAGCCGTGGGAAGCGGCGTCGTAGAACGTCATCAGCGCCGTCAGCGGGTTGTTTGAACTGTTTACCGTCCAAGCCTCGTCAGTTGGGTCTATCCCGAGCGCGGTCAGCGCGACTATCGTCTGCGCCGCGCTCTCGGAGTTGTACTGCCCCCAGCTGTAGAACCCGCCGTAGGTCGCGTCCTGCGAAGCTTTCAGCGCGGCGAGCCCTCTTGTCACAGCCGCGTCAACGCCGGTCTTATCGCGATACCGCGCGAGAGCTTGCAGCGCCATCGCCGTTATGTCGGGGTCGGCCTTATCGCCCGAGAGAGCCCAGCCGCCGCCGTTGATCTCCTTGCCGAGTATATAGTTTACGTATTGATCGCGTAGCGCCGCGTTTTCCGTCAGGTACGGTTTTGAATCCAGCGCGATGAGCGCGAATATCGCGCCGTTTATGCCTTGACTAACTACCTTATTGTAATCCGTCAATTGCCCGGCGATATTGTACGTCTTGCCCGCCGCGCCGTAGCTTGACGCGTCGAGGCCGAGCGACGACAGCGCGAGCGTTATGCGCGCGAAGTCCGTATAATTTGTCGTCGTCACGCCGTCAAGGCCGCCGTCGTTGAGCAGCTTGTTCAGCGAGCTCAGATAGCCGTTAGCGAAGGCCGAGCCGGGGACAGCCGCCCCCGCGCGCACCGCCGCGAGCAGCGCCCACTCGCCGCCCGACGTCCCGACCGTAAGACTGAGCTTGCCGAGGTTGTTCGCCGTGACGTCGCCAAGCGCCGATAAGTACTCCGGGCGCGCCGCCGTCAGAAGCGCGAACGCATCCTCCGCCGCCGCCAGCGTCGCGTAGTTCGGCACGAGGGCTTGATTTTCCGATGAGAGAGCGTTGTACGCGTTTCGCGCCGACGCGATCGCGGCGCCGCTCTCCGGTGTGATATTGCCGATGGCGGCGATGGCCGCCATTACGTTAAGGACTTCCTGCGGCAGGTCGTAGCGGATGAGCTTGACGCTCGGAAACGCCGCCGTGAGCGCGGCAAGGGCTGAGTCCACCGTGTTCTGCGTGACGGTCGCGGTCGGCAGCCAGCCGTTCACCATTGACTGCGCTGCGGTGACTGCCTCCGTTTGCTCCTGCGTCCACTTTCCCTCGCCGCCGACTTCGTATATCGCGGCGAGCGCCCAGATAAGATCGTCCTTGTTGGGGTCAACTCCGGTGCCGAGCTCCGGTATCTGCCCCGCCGCCAACGCCCCGCCGATACGGATCACGCCGCGGTCTGACACGGGATACTGGCTGAACCCGAGCGTCGCCCAGATGTTGTCCGCCGTATATACGAGGTTGCCGTTTGGGGAACCGGGCTCCGCCGCGCCGTCGCCGCCGCCGAATGATATGCTCGTGATATATATGCTGGGGTCGGCGCTGCCGTATCCGATACGCCATATGCCGGGATAAGCCGCTTCAAGCGCAGCGTAAAGCGGTATGAGCGTGCGGTTTTGATCGTCTCCTATTTGCTGAAAATACGATTCCGTATGTGGGCCAATCACGGATACATAGGCGAACTGCGGTTCACCGCCGCCAATAACGACTGCGGTTTTCATCACACCGGGTACGCTCTTGTAATGCTCGCCGCCGCCCTCGTTGATTTTAGTTTGGAGCGTCGCCAGCGCCGTAAATCGCGCTATAGCCGCGTCGTACAGTGCGGTCAGCTCCGATTCTTCAGCCGCCGCGACAAACAATATTGACTCTTTTCCTTTTTCATACGCGTCGCGCAGCAGATAGCGCACATCGGCAAACGCCTTGTACGTATCATCGGGCAAATTTTGCGCTCCGGGCGGGTTTTGTCCGAATGTCTGCGCGTAATATTCGTCGAATTGCCCGGCAAGCTGCAAACGCTTTTCTCTCAGCAAGTCTTGGATCATATAATCCGAAATATCCAGCGTTTGCGTGTCAATGACGTGATGCGCCTGCCCCTCGCCGCCCGTCTCGAACACGACCGTTATTTTCTCCGTGTACGGCATTTCGGTGATTAACAGAAAGAGGTAGCAACTGCTAAAACCGCGCATAAGAGGCTTGTTCCATATGAGCTTATCCTCGTCTGCACTCTCTCCGGTATACACCCGCAACGATAAACTCAGAACGGGATAGTCATCACTCGACCCTGCTTTTGATTCCTCTGTTATATAAAACATATGAGGAGCGCTCAATCTGAGATTCAGCAGAGCGGGGTACCCTTCTTTGATTGCTTGCGGAGAACCAAGCACCCCTGCTGTCGCGTAATAACCGAAAGCACTGATGTTTGGTAGTTCAGAAAACTCTTGCAAATGCGCGGAAAGGACTTCGTAAAATTGTTGTACGAAGACCGCCCTGTATTCGCGGTCTTCATTTATGGTGACGGTATAGGATGTTTTGCTGTAAGAATCCTCCGCAGTTATCCACTCAGAGTCTGTGCTTACGCTTTTGTAATCCCAGTAATTGAGACTGTAACCGTAAACAGGTACGGCAGTAAGTATATATTTCCCATTAATAAATAACGGGTCGTTTACTGCACCGTATGCCGAGTTATCTGTAACAACGGAAATGCTACAAGAATTATTGTCGCTGTTATCGTTAAAGTAGAACTTTACAACAATGTCACCGGCAATCGTTTTCGAGTCATTTTTTGAAACTTGTATCTGTAATCCCTTATTATAAAACGCGAAACCCACCTTTGTTTCCGCAACGCTCACGTTCGTAGCAATATTTGAAAATCCCGAAAAATCAACTGCTTCACCGTCATTGACTGTTATTCTATCAACAATTTTGCCCAATGAAGTAAGTGTAATCTCAGAATCATCTGTAAAAGACAATTGGAATCTTGCAGCTGTATTACTAGCCACTGTCTGCACTGTAGTTGGGGATATTTGCAATCCGACATCACTGAAATTTTTATTCGCTGAAATAACGCTAAACTGACTGCCGTCAACATAAGCAGCAGATGCAAAGTTACCAGATATAGGTGAAATTGAGATGCACAGTAGAAGCACCAACAAAACAGAAAGGACGCGTTTAGGCATAAAAAATGAGGGTAACTGCGCTCGCAATTACCCTCGGTAAGACCCGCACTGTTGGGAGGGCAGGGGGCTGCGGGCACAGCCCCCTCACCCTCCTTTCAATATATTCGAGTTTTGATATTCTGCTTGTTGGATTTAGGGCGCTATATAGAGATTGTTCCCGTCGTCGCCCCATACAACATATCCGCCAATGTCCGAATAAGCCATTCCTTGAAGCGAATAGTTGTTGCCGCTCGTATTGGGGGCAGTCCATTCCTCAGAAGCGGACAATGGGGATGCTGTTGTGTCAATGTAATAGCAATAGCCCGCACCGGAGCTGGAGTTTGTCGTGAAATAGACATAATCATCGGTGGCATCACTCCACACAATCGGGCTTGACTGCACCGGGGCACCAGTTCCGCTTTCCGGATATATAGGTACCATAGTCGCAGAGGGAGCAATATTTGAATACAGAATTGCTTCCACCGTGCCGCTCGTGAAGCCGTTGTATGTTCCGACATAGACGTAATTGTTATCGGAAATTACAGGTGTGGACGTGGACGCATAAGACAGCGGAACATATGTGTAAGATGGTGTCTGCCCCGGAATAATGGAGCTTGCGTCCGCCCGATAGAGTCGGCCTGTGTATGTGCTGGTTGTGGAATCAGCAATCCTGCTTGTAAAATAGACATAGCTGCCTTTAGCTGCTACACTTGAGCGAATCATTCCGGCTGCCGAAGGAATTTGGAAAGAATTCCCTGTAGCGGTTGCGAAAGTGCTGCCCGTCGGTCTGATATATACGGTTCCGCTGTCGCTGCCGAAAACAACGTATTGTGTAGAGCCGGTCGGGGCTATAATCGCAGCGCCCGTGTTGTAGAAGTCGTCGAATCCGGATGCCGTGCCCGTCACGGTGGGTTTGAATTGCGCCAACGCTTGCGTACTTGTGTTATATTGATAGTATGTGTGCGTTCCGCCCCAAACACCCCAGTAGATGTTGCCGCTACCATCGTAGCTTATGGGCGTGTTTGCTTGACCTTCACCGGAAACAAGAGATATTTTAGTCGGCGGGTCTTGCGTCGTATTCACGCTGAACAGATTCCAGTCGTAACGCCCGAGCGTGATAGACGTTGCCGTAACGGCGGCGGTTCCGGCACTGACGTTCAGCGTGATTGAGTAAGCATCTGCCGGAATTTCAACGCCGTTATACGTGTAATATGTGCTGCCATAAGTTCCGGTAGATGTGTACGGCACGAGGTTGTATACTTGAGTCGCGCTTGACAGAGTAATGCTGTATCTTGCGTCCGCAGATGTTGTGATATCCGTCTGAACGTTGATCGTATTCACGGCTGCGGCAAGAGTTATTTTTCCCATAGCGCTGCCCGTGCCGCCCGCCGGTACGTTCAATGAGATCGATACAGAAGCGGCGGTTGAGGTCGTCGATACGGC
>JAISAA010000232.1 GCA_031266955.1 Oscillospiraceae bacterium
ACTCCAGCCGCTCGCCCTTAGCGAACGCCATATATACCGAGACCTTGACCGGTGGCTCGCCGATCGACGCGCGCGCTTCGAGTATTTCGGCACGCGCGCCGTCTTTCGTGAGCTCGGTGAGGCGGCATATATAGTCGCTCCCCTCGCCGTCGCACACCGTAAACACCTCTCCGCCCCGTATCCGCAGCGCGCGCATATGCGCCGCATCGATGTTGTCCAGCGCGATCTCGCCGCCGCCTATGCCGGACGCACCGACAAAAAATCTGTGCATACGCTATCCCCCCCCGCCGCGCCGCGAGGGGCGCGCTTGTTATCTGCGGATAATATACACTGTAAAGCGGCAATAATCAACACATAATCAATACTTAGATGCGTACCCGAACCACTCTTCCATTTTGAGCCGAAATGTGATATGATAAGGATATAGCGTGGATTGAAACATGTAATGTATTGGGAGAGTGCAAATGGCAGAGGGGTTCAACACCGTTACGGACGAATACGACGCGTCGCAGATACAGGTACTGGAGGGCTTGGAGGCCGTCCGCAAGAGGCCGGGCATGTATATTGGCTCTACCTCGGCGTCCGGGCTCCATCACCTTGTCTATGAGATAGTGGACAACGCGATAGACGAGGCGCTGGCGGGGTACTGCGACGATATATCGGTTATAATTGGGGACGGCGACACGATCACCGTCATCGACAACGGGCGCGGGATACCGGTCGATACGCAGGAGCAGACGGGCACTAGCGCGCTCGAGGTCGTGTACACAGTGCTGCACGCCGGCGGGAAGTTCGGCGGCGGCGGGTACAAGGTTGCGGGCGGGCTGCACGGCGTGGGCGCGTCAGTGGTGAACGCGCTGTCGGAATGGCTCGTGGTGCAGGTGCACAAAAACGGCAAGATATACGAGATGCGCTTCTCGCGCGGCGACATAACGCAGAGCATAGAAGTAGTGGGCGAGACGGACAAGTCGGGCACGACCGTCACGTTCAAGCCAGACGGGCAGATATTCGACGAGCTCGTCTTCAGCTACGACACGCTCCACACGCGTATGCGCGAGCAGGCCTTCCTAAACGCCGGCCTGCGCATACGCATAGAGGACAGGCGCCCCGGGCGCGAGGCATCCGACGAGATGCGCTACGAGGGCGGCATACGCGAGTTTGTGACATATCTCAACCGCAACAAGACGCCGCTGCACGAGAACGTCATATACGTCTCCGGCGAGCGCTCGGACTCGATGGCCGAGGTCGCGCTGCAATACAACGACAGCTACAACGAACTGCTGCTCAGCTTTGCCAACAATATCCACACGCAAGAGGGCGGTATGCACGAGACCGGCTTCAAGTCAGCGCTGACGAGGGTGCTCAACGACTACGGCAAGAAGACAAATATACTCAAAAACGACGAAAAGCTCTCCGGCGAGGACTGCCGCGAGGGCATATCGGCTATCATCTCTGTAAAATTGACTGACGCGCAATTCGAGGGGCAGACAAAATCAAAGCTCGGCAACAGCGAAATGCGGGCGCTCGTTGAGAGCATAGTCTCGGAAAAGCTGTCCGTGTTCTTCGAGGAGAACCCCTCGGTGGCGCGCGCCATTCTGGACAAATCGGTCACGGCCTCAAAGGCGCGCGAGGCGGCGCGGCGCGCGAGGGAGAATATAAGGCGCAAAAGTGCGCTGGAGGGCATGAGCCTGCCCGGAAAGCTCACGGACTGCAACGAATCGAACCCCGCGCTGACGGAGATATACATCGTGGAGGGCGACTCCGCGGGCGGCTCCGCCAAGGGCGGGCGCGACTCGCGGTTCCAGGCGATACTGCCGCTGTGGGGCAAGATGCTCAACGTGGAAAAAGCCCGCGCCGACAAGGTCTACGGCAACGAAAAGCTCACGCCCGTCATAACGGCGCTCGGCGCCGGGCTCGGCGAGGACTTCGACGCGGAGAAGCTGCGGTACCACAAGGTAATAATCATGGCCGACGCCGATGTGGACGGCAGCCACATACGCACGCTGCTCCTCACGTTTTTCTACCGCTTTATGCGGCCGCTCATTGAGGGCGGCTACGTGTACGCGGCGCAGCCGCCCCTGTACAAGCTCACGCGCGGCAAGGCGATACGTTACGCGTTCTCCGACGACGAGCGCGACAGCGTATCGGCGGAACTGCGCGGCGAGGACGGGCGCGGCAAGGTGGACGTGTCCCGCCACAAGGGCCTGGGCGAGATGGACCCGGTGGAGCTGTGGGAGACTACGATGAATCCTGAGACGCGGATACTCAGGCGCATTGAGTTTGACGACGCCGTGCGCGCCGACGAGGTTTTCACGGTGCTCATGGGCGAAAAAGTCGATCCGAGGCGCGAATTCATCGAGCGCAACGCGAAATACGCGGTAAATCTCGATGTCTGAGCACTGGGTATCGATGTATGGGAAGGTTTAATTAATGGCTAAACGCGAGGAAAAGAACAGGGACATCTCGTACCCCGAACAGAAGATCGTCGTCTCCCCCCTTACGGAGGAGATGGAGGGGTCGTTTATAGATTACGCGATGAGCGTGATAGTAGCGCGTGCGCTGCCTGACGCGCGCGACGGGCTAAAGCCCGTGCACAGGCGCATATTGTACTCGATGTACGAGAGCAACCTGACGTACGACAAGCCGTACAGAAAGGCGGCGACCGCCGTTGGCGACGTGATGGGCCACTACCACCCGCACGGCGACGCGTCCATATACGACGCGCTCGTGCGCCTAGCGCAGGAGTTCTCAATGCGCTATCAGCTCGTGGCGGGACACGGGAACTTTGGCTCCGTGGACGGCGACCCGGCGGCCGCCATGCGGTATACGGAGGCCCGCCTGTCGCGCATTTCCGACGAGCTGCTGCGCGACATTGAAAAGGAAACCGTGGACTGGGATCCAAACTACGACGAGACGCGCCGCGAGCCTCGCGTGCTGCCGTCGCGGTTCCCCAATCTGCTCGTAAACGGCTCCTCGGGCATAGCGGTAGGCATGACGACGAACATACCGCCTCACAACCTGACGGAGGTAATAAACGCAACGATACACGTCCTGCAAAACGACGACGCCGGCCTCGGCGACCTGATGGAGCATATAAAAGGTCCCGACTTCCCCACGCGCGGCGTCATAATGGGCAGGGCCGGCATACGCGCGGCGTACGCCACGGGGCGCGGGCGCGTCGTGCTGCGCGCCAAAACGGAGTTTGAGGAATTCGGGCAGGGGCGCACGGCCATCATAGTAACGGAGCTGCCGTATCAGGTGAACAAGAAGCACTTGCTCGAAAACATCGCGGAGCACGTGAAAAACAAGCGCATAGACGGCATCTCCGCTATGCGCGACGAATCGGACAGAAACGGTATGCGCGTCGTCGTAGAGCTGCGGCGCGACGCGAACCCGCAGGTCACGCTCAACAGGCTGTTCTCGATGACGCAGCTCCAGATAACATTCGCCATAGTAATGCTGGCGCTCGTTGACAACCAGACGCAGCCGAGAATACTGTCGCTGCGCGGCCTGCTCGACGAGTATATAGCGCACCAGCGCGACGTAATACGCCGCCGGACGGAATACGACCTAAAAAAGGCGCGGGAGCGCGCGCATCTGCTCGAAGGCCTGCGCATCGCCTGCGACAACATCGACGAGGTTATAAAGATAATCCGCGAGAGCTACGACGACGCGCGCGAGCGCCTCATGGCGCGCTTCGGGCTGTCAGAAGTCCAGGCGCAGGCCATACTCGAAATGCAATTGCGGCGCCTTCAGGGGCTCGAACGCGAAAAGATAGAGGCCGAGTACAATGCCCTACAGGAGAAGATAGCGCACTATCTCGATTTGCTGGCCGACGAGGCCAAAATGACGGAGCTGCTCATAACGGAGCTGCGCGAGATACGCGACAAGTACGGCGACGAGCGCAAGACGGAGATCGCCGACGTGGAGGACGAGATAGACATAGAGGATCTGATAGACGAGGAGGAGTGCGTGTACACCCTGACGAACGCCGGGTATATAAAGCGAATGCCCGCGAGCGTGTACAGGGCGCAGCGGCGCGGCGGGCGCGGCGTGACGGCAATGACGACGCGCGAAGCCGACTACGTGGAAAACATCCTGTCCGCGTCCACGCACGACTACGTCCTGTTCTTCACAAACCGTGGCCGCGCGTTCCGCCGCAAGGGCTACCAGATACCCGAGGCGGGCAGGACGGCCAAGGGCACTAATATAATTAACCTGCTGCCCATCGAGACCGGCGAGCGCGTTACGGCGATGATAAGGGCGCGCATGGACGAGGCGAGCTATTTGATATTCGTCACGCGCGGAGGCACGGTAAAACGCATGAAAGCCGCCGAGCTGCGCAACATAAGAAACGTCGGCATACGGGCGGTGAATCTGGCGCCCGACGACGAGCTGATATCAGTGCGCGACACGGACGGCAGCGAGAATATACTCATAGCGACGCACGACGGCGCCGCGATATGCTTCCAAGAGACCGATCTGCGCCCGATGGGCAGGACCGCGGCCGGCGTGCGCGGTATACGATTGCGGCGCGGCGACTACTGCATAGGCGCGGCGCGCGCGCGGGCGAGCGAGGGCGGCACGCTTCTCACCGTCACGGAGAACGGCTACGGCAAGCGCACGGAGATATCGGAATATCTGCGCGGCGGCGAGGACGCCCAGGCGCAAAACCGCGGCGGGCTCGGCAGAAAGAACTATCAGATAACGGAGAAGACCGGCAAGGCGGCTGCCATAAAGGTAGTCAGCGAGGACGACGACGTGCTGCTCATCTCCGACGACGGGACTATAATACGCATGGCGGCGGCGGACATATCCGTACTGAGCCGCTCGACGCAGGGCGTCCGCCTCATGCGCCTGGGCGACGGCGCAAAAGTGATTGCGGTAGCGCGGACGGACAAAGAGACTGACGCGGACGACGAAGTGGATACGGACATTGAGGCACCCGCCGAAGCGCCCGAACAAGCCGGCGAATGAAAAAAGTGGCCGTATACACAGACGGGGCGTGCTCCGGCAACCCCGGCCCCGGCGGCTGGGGCGCCGTGCTCATCTACGGCGGCAAAATCCGGGAGATGTCCGGCGGCGACGCGCACACGACGAACAACCGCATGGAACTCACGGGAGTGATAGAAGCGCTAGGCGCGCTGACGGAGCCGTGCGAGGCCACGGTGTACACGGATTCAAAATACGTCTCCGACGCGATAAACAAGCGCTGGCTGGATTCGTGGGTGCGGCAAAACTGGCGCAAAAAGGGCGGGGATGTAAAAAACCCCGAGCTGTGGCAGGCGCTCATGCCGCTTCTGGAGCGGCATGACGTGACATT
>JAISAA010000256.1 GCA_031266955.1 Oscillospiraceae bacterium
TGTACATCTCGCCGATACCGCCGGGTGCCGGGCGGGGTAAAAGCTATGCTCGCCGAAAAGTGCCGTACCGATGAGGATTCGGTGAAGCGGCTCCTTATATTTTTGGCGGCAGTCCACGACCTCGGCAAGGCAACGCCGGTATTTCAGGATGAATGTCACGCGTATGGCGCGTATATGAGCCAGTTCCTGACGACCGCCCTGCGGTGGCTTGGCGCATACGGCGTCCCCGTGATCGTCTTGTCGGCTACGCTTCCGGCGGAAAAGCGCGTGTCGGTGATAAAAGCGTATTTAGGACTGTCCGAGGACAAGGGTAGCCTGCACAATGAGTCGGCGCTGTTGGAAAACCGCTCTTACCCGCTGATAACGTACACTGACGGCGACGAGGTTTATCAGCGCGCGGTGCCGGACGAGGATGCCGAGACGACCACGGTTCAGTTGGAACGGCTTGATTTTGAAGCTATCGGGGATAAGCTTGAAGAGGTTTTGCGTGACGGCGGCTGCGCGGGCGTGATAGTAAACACCGTAAAGCGTTCACAGCAGCTCGCGAGGGAATTCAGAAAACGGTTCGGCGACAACGTCGTTCGTCTGTTGCACTCAAGGTTTTTAACACCGGATCGCATGGAAAAAGAACGGGTTTTACGTGAAGAGCTCGGCAAACCGGCGGAAAACTCAAAACGCCCGGCGTTGTGTATAGTCGCGGGGACGCAGGTTTTGGAGCAGTCGTTGGATATAGATTTCGACGTGCTCATAACAGATATTTGCCCGATGGACTTGCTGCTGCAACGGATTGGCAGATTGCACAGACACTCCGGGCGTATCAGACCGCCGCGTCTCCGCGAACCCGTATGCTATGTGACGGGACTGGAATCCAACGGTTTTGAAAGCGGCTCACTCGAAATATACGGCGAATACCTGCTCGCGCGCACGCGCGCGCTTCTGCCGAGCAGCGTGACATTGCCGAATGATATCCCCGTTCTCGTCAACGAAGTGTACAGGGACGACACGGAGGACAGCGAGGCGAAACAGGCGTGGCAAGATAAAAAGCACGGTGCCGAAAGTAAAGCCAAAACGTTTTTGCTGTGCGCACCTATGAAAAGGTCCAACAAAACGATTGTTGGTTGGCTGAATACGAGTATCGGAGACGACCCTTCCGGCAAACGCGGCGAGCGTACTGTACGCGACACATCGCCAAGTATAGAGGTGCTTGCGGTCGTTGAAAGCGGCGGTGTAATGTCATTATTTAGCGGTCAAACACTGCCGCGCGAGCTCGACGACGAATCCGCCCGCGAACTGGCAAAACAGAGCCTCAGGCTCCACGCCGCGCTGTCAGAAAACGAGCACATAACAGAACTTGAAGAGCTTGCCCGCAAAAAAGTTCCGCAATGGCAGGAATCAAAGTGGCTGAAGGGTGAGCTGTTTCTCTTTTTCGACGAAACCGGGACAGCGGAGCTCGGAGACTATTTTTGCAAATGCACCGTATATAGCCGGAAAACGCAAATCCCGACAAAAATTTCAAAAAAACACTTGCGCTCCGTCCCGCGCTGTGCTAATATATTCTTGCGAGACCGGTAAAACGGGCCGCAGCGGTCGCGAGGCGCTAGCAACACCGCGCGACGCAAGTAGGGACACCAGTTAAACAATAGACCTACGAGCACGGATTTCTCCGCCGCTACAGCAACGGATAGTATATCACGGTTTGACCCGTGTTTACAATCACTGCTGTGCCGCGAGTGTGAGGATTTCCGAATAACGCTGAATTTAATACGTCTGCCGCCGTGATGTTTACTCGTGATACATATTCGCGGCGCGGCGTGTGGTTTGGGCGCGTAGGTAACGGACTGAAAAGTCTGAGTTCCCTGCGCGCCCGTTTTTGCCGGTTCTCCCGCTCGCTTCGTTATGGAGCTGCGGGAGGGCTATTTTTATAGAAGGGGATACGATATGGCACGTATAGCGGACGTCATCAAATACGAGGGCGACAACAGCATGTTCATCTGGAAACACCCCTGCGAGGATTTTAACACCTTCTCGCAGCTTATCGTCCACCAGTCGCAGGAGGCGATATTTTTCCTGAACGGCGAGGCGCTCGACCTGTTCGGCGCGGGGCGGCATACGCTGCACACGCAGAACATCCCGCTGCTCGGCAAGATACTCAATCTGCCGACGGGCGGAGAAACGCCATTCCACTGCGAGGTATATTTCATCAACAAGACCGAGCAGATGGCGGTCAAATGGGGGACTGACAGCAAGCTGCAGTTTATGGAGCCCAATTACCGCTTCCCGATCCAAATAGGCGCAAGCGGTGAAATGAGCCTGCGCGCCGAGGATTCGCGCAAGCTGCTCATCAGGCTTGTCGGGACGGAATCGCTGTTAGAACAGCCGAAGTTAGTCACATATTTCCGCGCGTTCCTGAACACGCGGGTGAAAGCGCATCTGGCGCAGACCATCAGGGAGCGGCAAATCAACATCTTCGAGATCGACGAGCGGCTGAACGAGCTGTCGGAGGAGCTGCGCGCCCGGTTGTTCGGGGATTTCTCCGATTACGGCGTCGCGCTGGAACGCTTCTTTGTGACGACCGTCGTCAAGCCGGATGGGGAAGCGTCCTATGAGAAATTCAAGGAGCTTCACTTCCGGCAGTACGCGGACGTCGCGGAGGCGAATCTGCGGCAAAGCGTCGGCGTCATCGACGAGCGTACTCAGGCGCAGAAAACCGTGATCGCGGCGGAGGCGGCGGCGCAGAAGAGAAGCATAGAGGGCTACACGTACCGGCAGGAGCGCGGCTTTGACGTAGCGGAGGCGGCTGCGCAAAACGAGGGCGCGGGCAATTTCAGCGCCGCCGGTATCGGGCTCGGTATGATGGCGGGCGTCGGCGGCGCGGTGGGCAGCGCCGTGGGCGGCATATTCGGCGACGCGCTCGGCGCGCTCGGCGATAAGCCGGAAGCGGACGCGGCGCCGGATATATTCTGCGAAAGCTGCGGAGCGAGGATTTTAGGCGGTGCGGCCTTTTGCGACGAATGCGGCGCTCCGCTGACGGCAAAACCGTCTTGCCGTGAGTGCGGGCATATTTTTGAGCGCGAGGGCAAGTTCTGCCCGAAATGCGGCGCGAAACGCGAGGGGGACTGAATATGACCGGAAAAAACCGCGCGCTGTTCGGCGCGATCTTGCTCATCGCGCTGCTGATCTTCAACATCGTCGTGTTCTCCCTGCCGCACGGCGGCGGCCCCGCGTTCTGGACAGGCTACGGCTTCACGACGGCGGCGTTTCTGCTGCAAATCCTATTCGTGTTCCTCGCCTTCCGGAACGCCGATTCGATGAAAAAAGTCTTTCTCGGCCTGCCGTTGCTCTACGTGGGGATCGCGTATCTCGCGCTCCAGCTTGTTTTCGGGCTTATCTGTATCTTTGTTCCCGTAATCAGCAAATCTGTAAGTCTCGCCGTGAGCGCCGTTTTGCTCGGACTGTATTTGATCCGCGCGATTTTGGCCGTTATCGGGAAAGAGGCGATACAAGGCGCGGACGACAAGACAGCGACAGCCACGGCCTTCATAAAATCACTGCTGGCCAATGCGGAAATACTGCGCGGCGGAACGGACGACCCCGAACTGCGTGCGAGTCTGAATACCGTCGTCGAGACGATCCGCTACAGCGACCCTATGAGTTGCGACGCGCTGAACGTGATAGAACAGCAGATACAAACGCAATTCGCAGAGCTTAAAAACGCCGTCGCCGCCGGGGACAAGGCGGATGCGCTTAATCTGTGCGGGGCTATACATCGACTTCTCGCCGAGCGCAGCGTAAAATGTAAATCGTTGAAATGAGAGGAAACAGCAAATGAAACAGTTGACGTGTGAGATGTGCGGCGGCACGGACGTTATCAAGCAGGACGGCGTTTTCGTCTGTCAAAGTTGCGGCGTCAAGTATTCGCTTGAAGATGCGAAAAAGATGATGGTTGAGGTGACGGGGAAGATTGAAACCGGTCCCGGTGTCGAAAATCTGTTGGAAGCCGCGAAACAGGCATTTCGCAGTCGGGATTATTCGCTTGCGTATAATCGTTTCGCAGAAGTACAAAATTATCGGCCAAAAGACATATATGCTACAGAAATGCTCAAACTATCTAATTATTTAAAACAATTAGCCGGATTATCTGAGAGTCCTGTTTTCCTTGATGGAGGTCAATGTGAAATGGTGACACGCGCTGATGAATTACAACAATATATTCAACGATTTCCGAGAATACAAATTGAACAAATGGAAATAACAAATGAAGAAACTATCGATTTGTATTTTAATACCCTGTCCGCTACAGTCCTTATTATGAGTAAATTGGTTTACATTGAAGGTATGTATGACAAACAGTTTCAACATGACGTTCGTATACGTATAGCTAAAGTAACTTGGTCTTATGAAATAGTTGATTGTTTCAGTGGATTAGCTGTTGTCACAGATTTTCTATGGGGGTGGGCTGACGCAAACAGTCAGCTGTTATGGTCGTTTAAAACTATTGAAAAAGAAATACAAGATTTTTATTGGACGGTTAAAGCCTTTAATGAAAAACACAAAACTTACAATGCTTGGACGAGGCTCTTTGATCTCATTGAGTTCAAAGAGAAAAATATACCTTTGATAGTGGAAAATGCTTTGGATTTAGTTACTTACTATTATGATGGCAATAACTCTGTTTATAATATTGTCGATCCCATTGATTATAGTGATAAGAGTCTCAAATTTGATTTTTTATCTATACAAGAGTATAAAGGAAACTACAAATACGAAAAACAATGCGAATGTTTCATTGATGTCTGCAAATTACTGAAAACCGAAAATTGCGACGAGCAAAATGCTGTGATTGTCGCCATAGAAGATTTTATACGGGATGATCTCATAGAAAAAACCCGAAAATCGAATGAAATTCACTTTGAGCGTGAATTATTTCCAGATAAATACGAAATATCTGCAAAAGATATCGAAAAAGAAAAATGGTTTATACCCTGTCAAAATAAGAGAATATTCAACATCCATCAATTCTTATCAGAATATGCAGTACCCATGTCAAAAGAAATGCAATTGTTGTTTGAAGAATATAAAAACGATTGGTTTAACTATAAATCAAATCCGAGGGCAAAACAAATTGTTTTAGAAAAAGTAAGACAAGAGAAACGTGCAAATCGCTCTTGCTTCATAACCACCGCCGTATGCGCCGCGCAAAACAAGCCGGACGACTGCTATGAACTCACCACATTCCGCGCATTTCGCGACAATTGGCTCACGCAGACGCCGGAGGGACAGGCGGCAATTCAAGAATATTACGATATCGCGCCGCGAATCGTTGAGGGCATAGACAAACGCCGCGACGCGCGTAAGATATATGACGGCATTTACAGCGAATATCTGCTTCCTTGTCTTTCGTTAATTGAAGCCGGCGACAATCAAGCCTGTTTTGAAAAATATAAGAAAATGGTCGATAAATTGAGGCGTTATGCTAAAAGTTCTCAATATAACCCGGGCGGAGTAGATCCGGATTCGGAGAAGATAGAAGATAAATGAGGTATAAAATAATCGCTATGGCGTTCCCTCCGGTAACGCGCGGATCGTTTTGTCCGGGTGGGAACCGCACACTCCGGAGGCCGGCTGATGATCACGCATCCGCGCGAGGTCTGCGACGCGCTTTCGGCAAAAATGCGCGCGGCCTTGCTGACAGCTTAAAACGCTTATCTTTTTATACGATCCCCGCCCTCACAAAGTGCTTTTTCAAAAACACCCGCCCCAGCAACATACCAACTGCCGCGCCGGCGGCGGACAGTGCGGAGGACAGTGCGCGCGGGATAAGGGCGTGCGAGTTTCTAAAGTGCCCGGTATGGAGAAGCCTGAATTACAGGCATTGCCGACGATCCGTGACAGAATGTCGTTTTTGTACGTAGAACACAGCAAGATAAACCGTCAGGACGGAGCGGTCACAATTACGGACGCGCGCGGGACGGTACACGCCCCGGCGGCCTCGCTTACCGTGCTGATGCTCGGTCCGGGGACGGAGGTCTCACATCGCGCGATGGAGCTTTTAGGGGACAGCGGAGCGAGCGTTATTTGGGTCGGTGAGCATGGGGTCCGGTATTACGCGCACGGGCGGACACTGACGAACTCTGCGCGGTTGCTTATCCGTCAGGCGGAGCTCGTTACAAACGTACGGTCACGCGCCGCCGTGGCAAAAAGCTCTGTTCCCCGCGTGAGCAGGGGTGATCCTCGATTGGAAATCGAACCACACCAAATCGTAGGCTTTGACGCCCCGACAAATCGCAGGAGCGCGTCCAGCGTATCGCAGATGACGCGCACGATGCAAAGAAATATTGCACTGACGGATAGAGCGGCTATATTGATGTGGTTTATCACGGGAAGCACGTCAGAAACTCACGCGATAAGAGTGACGCGTTCGCCGTCAAGGGCGTGAACGCCGATTTACGTCGTTATTGGACTTTTTCCGAATCCGTGCTTGGGGCGCTCCTAAAAAAGCGGCAAGCGTTAGAGTGGGAGGGCTCGGTTTGCGGAATAGGCAAAGCCCCGCCGAAAAATCGGCGGGGCTTTGTTGTTGCATTTTGAGGTAAACCTCTGCGGTGTTTACTGCTCTCCGCGACGGCGCGCGAAGCAATCGCTGCAATAGACCGGGCGATCCGTCTTCGGCTCGAAGGGGACGCGGGCCTCGCGACCGCAGTCAGCGCAGACGGCCGTGAAGTACTCCCGCGGGCCGCGCGCCGCGCTTTTGCGATTGTCGCGGCAATTCTTGCAGCGCTGCGGCTCGTTTTGGAACCCGCGCTCGGCGTAAAACTCCTGTTCTCCCGCCGTGAATACGAATTCCTCTCCGCATTCCTTACACACCAGTGTTCTGTCCTCGTACATTGTTGAACCTCTCTTTTGACTAAAAATTTTTTCCCTGCGGCTGTCCCGCATTGGGCGTATTTGCGCTCAGTTCATCACTGAATGTCGCCTGAAGTAATAAAACGCGCGAGCTTCCTTCTTATCCGCTGTATGGCGTTCTCAACGGACTTATACGGCCTTCCGAGCTTTTCGGACATTTCACCGTATGAATAACCGTCAAGATACAGTTTCAGCACGATCGATTCAAGCTTGGAAAGTGAATCTTCTATGCCTCCCGCCAATTCGCGGATACGTTCTCTGGCTATGACAAGCTCCTCTGGGTCACGCAGCAAATACGCGCCGGGGGTTTCGCTTTCAGTCAAAAGCTGAGCTTCGAGCGGGATATCGCTATCTCCTCGGAATCGCAAGGCGGCTTTGCGCACGGCGCTTATAATACGCCGGCGCACGCAGAGCTCCGCATAGGTCTCGAATCTGACGCCGCGCGCTTCGTCGAAGCTGCGTATCGCGGAGAGAAGTCCGAGCATTCCCTCCTGTATCAGATCCTCGCCGTCGCCTCCCGCCAAAAAGTACGGACGGGCGCACGCGCGCACTAAACGCACGTATCTCAACACCATTTCTTCCTCTGAGAGGGCGGCGTCAAACCCTGTGTCTGCCCCTTGCACACGCATACTATATCAGCCTTTAGAAGTATTGTCAAGCATTATTTTAATAATATTATTTATTTTGTAATATTTCCACAAGCCCGCCGAAAAATGTTGCCGCGCAAGGCCGAGCGGTCGTACCGAGGGCGCGCGTCACGGTGTTGCGCGGATGAGCTCCGCGAGACGCTCCGCAATTTTTCGGGCTTTTTCCTCAGTTTCCGCTTCGACGGCGACGCGGATGAGGCTCTCCGTCCCGGACGGGCGGACTATAACATAGCCGACGCCGCCGAGCGAGCTTTTCGCGTTTTCTATCGCGTCGGTGAGCTCGCGGGAGGCTGTCTTGCGCAGCTTCGCCTCCGGCTCCGCCGGGACGTTCAGCATTATCTGCGGGTAGCGTGGCACACCGGCGGCGAGCTCTGACGCGGTTTTACCGGTCTGCGCAAGCAGGTTCAGGAATTTTATCGCCGCGAGCTGGCCGTCGCCGGTCGTGGAATCGTCGAGGAATATGGTGTGCCCCGACGCTTCCCCTCCGAGACACACGCCGCGGCTGAGCATCATTTCGAGCACGTTGCGGTCGCCCACGTCGGCGCGCAGCACCTCAATGCCCTCGCG
>JAISAA010000301.1 GCA_031266955.1 Oscillospiraceae bacterium
CTGCGGCAAAATATTATCAGGTCCAGCACTATCAGATCGTATAAATTTACAACGAAAAACAGCATAAATGTATTCGCGAAAACCTTTTTAAATGTTTTCAGCCCGGAAAGGCGGGCTATTGCCGCAAAAATTATCGCGAACAGTATGACCGCCGCGATTTTTCTGGCGATATGTTTACGTTCCAGCGCTTTTATCGTGCTTTTATATTCCGGCAGCGCTTCGACTCTTTTTCTTATCGCGGTCGGGTAAGACGCGATTTGGGAAAGAGGATTTTTATACAGCGCCGGCATTATTGCCAGCGTGAATATAGCGCACAAGGCTATACTTTCAATCGTAAAAATCATATCGCCGCACGCCTCACAGCTTCGTCATATACGCCGCCGCAGCTTTCAGCATAAGGCGCTTTCTGCCGGATTTGTCGAAATCTATTTCCACAAGCGCGTCGCCACCCGCTTTCATGATCGACTTAACGACACCTTCTCCGAACGCGCGGTGTAAGACGGCGTCGCCTACGGCGAATTGCGGAGCGCTTTTTTTCGTCGGCTCCGGCGGCGCCGGCGCGTGGGCGTAAGGCGCGTGAACCGGAGCCGGGCGACGGACGCCCGGCGTTTCGCGCGCGAAGCCGCGCGTCTCCGGGGCGGCGCCCTCCGGCTTTCCGCTTAAAAACTCCCAGGAGGAGCGTCCCGTGACCTCCGGCTTTCTGATATGCTCCTCCGCCACTTCATCTACGAAGCGGGAGAGCTTGTTGCGCGCCGTCTTTCCGAACAGCATCCGCTGCTTGGCGTGTATGAAGAACAGCCGCCGCTTCGCGCGGGTCATCGCGACGTAGCAAAGCCGGCGCTCCTCCTCCATATCCTCTATCTCGCCGATAGAGCGCACTCCGGGGAATATCCCGTCCTCCGCGCCGACTATGAAAACCGTGTCGAATTCAAGCCCTTTCGCCGAGTGGATCGTCATTATCGCCACGCTGTCCTCGTTCTCTCCGAGCATGTCGAGGTCTGTGTACAGCGCCGTTTCGCCTAAAAATCCGGTCAGCCCGCCGCCGGGATTTTCGCGCATAAAATTTATGACGTTCGTTTTCAGCTCGCGTATATTTTCTATGCGAGTTATGTTTTCGTCTGTCTTTTTTTCTTCGAGCGCGCGGATGATCCCCGTCGCGTCGAGCAGCGCGTCGTAAAACGTATCCAGCGAAAGCGTTTCGCTCAGCTCGCGCAGGCGCTCCATCATCTCGGCGAACAGCGTGAGCCGCCCGCTCGCGCGGTCAAGCTCCGGGAAACGGCGGCAGTTGCGCACAACCTCGTACAGCCCGACGCCGAGCTCCGCCGAAAGTCTCTGAGCCGCCTCTACGGTCGCGGCGCCGATACCGCGCGGGGGCGTGTTTATTATCCGCAGCAGATGCACCTCGTCGTCTGGATTGCTGACCGCGCCGAGGTACGCCATAACGTCCTTTATTTCGGCGCGCTCAAAGAAGCTCGTGCCGCCGAACACGCGGTACGGTATATTATTTCGCTTGAACTCGTATTCAAAGCTGTTCGACTGCGCGTTCATACGGTAAAGCACGGCGTGGTCGCTCCAGGTCTTTCCGCCGGAAACGCTGTCTATCACGGTCTCCGCGACAAAGCGAGCTTCGCCGCGCTCGTCGTCCGCGAGGTGCAGCGTCGGCAGGTCGCCTTCGTCGCGGTCTGTCCACAGTTTTTTCCCGTGGCGCGTCTTGTTGCGGCTTATCACGTCGTTCGAAGCGGCGAGTATGTGTATCGTCGAGCGGTAGTTGCGCTCTAAACGTATTACCGCCGCGCCCGGATAGTTTTCCCCGAATCCGAGGATGTTTTCTATCGTCGCGCCGCGGAACTTGTATATGCTCTGGTCGTCGTCGCCGACTACGCAGATGTTCGCGCGCTCCCCGGCGAGCAGGCTCGCTATCTTGTATTGCAGATTGTTCGTGTCCTGATACTCATCGACGAGTACGTAGCGGAACCGGCGCTGATAATATTCGCGCGTTTCGTCCGACTCCGCGAGCAGCCGCGCGGCGAAAAGCAGCAGATCGTCGAAGTCGAGCGCGTTGGCCGATTTCATACGTTTTTGGTACGCGAGGTACAGCTCTCCTATCACGCGGCGGCGCACGTCGTGTTTTTTTTCGGCGCTCGCTATGTACTGTTCGGGCGTTATTTCGGCGTCCTTCGCGCGGCTTATCGCGCTTCTGACCGAGCGCGGCGGCAGCTCTTTGTCGTCCACGCCGGCGTCCTTCATTATGCGTCGCATAAGCGAAAGGCTGTCCGTCGTGTCGTATATCGCAAAAGATGTGTCGTAGCCGAGCTTGTCTATATCGCGGCGCAATATCCGCGCGCAGGCGGAATGGAACGTCATCGCCCAAATATCCCGCGCGTCCGCGCCGAGCATATCCTGAAGGCGCGTTTTCATCTCACCCGCCGCCTTGTTTGTGAACGTGATGGCGATAACGCGCCACGGCTCGCACGGCTCGACCTCCAGCAATTTTTTCAGCCGTTCGCGCTTTTCGGGCGCCGGGTCTCTTATGTAAGCCTCAAGCGCGGCCAGGTCGTCCTCCCCCGCCCATTCGGGCACCTCGGCGCTGTCGGAGCCGCGGCCGTAGGCGAGCAGATTCGCTATCCTGTTAATCAGCACCGTCGTTTTCCCGCTGCCCGCGCCGGCGAGGATCAGGAGAGGGCCCTCCGTTTTAAGCGCCGCTTCCCGCTGCATTTCGTTGAGATGGCTGAAGCTGGCGGCTATCGCGCGATGGCGCGCCTCGGCGAAGCTGTTTTTGAATTCTTGGGTTTGAGACATAATTGACCTCCTATAATACGCTGCCGCTGCCGGGAGCGCTTGCCGCTTCTTGCATTTTTATTGCATTATCGCACATTTTTCGCGGGGCGTCAATCAAATTCGCCGACGTTTGATTTAACGGACGCACGACGTCACGCGAAAGCGCGTTCCCCGTGCCCGCAAGCACGTTTGATAAAATGTCCGCGCGCGGACATTTTATTTTTCAATTGACAATGAAAAAATATCCGCTATAATGTCATATTGTCGGCTGTGCTGCCGGCTGAATTATAAAGGAGCCACGGCAACAATGTTAGAAGGAATCTCAAGAATCCCCTCCGGCTGCGCGATTTCCGGGATATTCTCGCGCTCCGGCGCCCGTATAAACGGCGAACCAATAATAAAATCCATATCCGTGATGCACGACCGGTCAAACGGTCTGGGCGGCGGCTTTGCCGCCTACGGCATCTATCCGGAGTATAAAGACTACTACGCCCTGCATATTTTCCACAACGACAACGCCGCGAAAATAAAGTGCGAAAAGTTCCTCGAACAGCATTTCGACATCGTCAGCGCCGCGAACATCCCCACGAGGAAAATCCCCGAGATAACAAACGAGCCGCTGATCTGGCGCTATTTCGCGACGCCGCTCAAAACAAAGCTCGTTTCCAGCCAGCTTGACGAGCGCGAGTTCACCGCGCGCTGCGCTTTCCGTATCAACACGGACATCGACGGCAGCTATGTTTTCTCCTCGGGCAAAAATATGGGCGTTTTCAAGGCCGTCGGCTTCCCGGAGGACGTCGGGCGCTTTTACAGGTTAGAGGATTACGAAGGCTATTGCTTCACGGCGCACGGGCGGTACCCGACGAACACGCCGGGCTGGTGGGGCGGCGCGCACCCGTTCGCCCTGCTCGACTGCACCGTCGTCCACAACGGCGAAATATCAAGCTATGACGCCAACAGGCGCGCCATTGAGATGTACGGATACCCGTGCACGCTGCAAACGGACACGGAGGTCATTACATATATCATAGATTATTTGCGGCGCCGCCGCGGCTTTTCTTATGAGGAGATATGCGATATCGTCGCCGCCCCGTTCTGGAGCGAGATCGATAAAATGCCGCCGGACAAAAAGGCGCTGTACGAGTATTACCGCGCCGTATTTTCGCAGTATCTTATAACGGGTCCGTTTTCGATCCTCGTAGGCTTTGAGGGCGGTCTGATGGCGCTGAACGACAGATTAAAGCTGCGCAGTATGGTCGTCGGGAACCGCGGCGACGTGTTTTATGCCGCGAGCGAGGAAGCCGCGATCCGCGTTATCGAGCCGGACGTCGAGGGAGTATACGCCCCGTCCGGCGGCGAGGGCGTGATCGTGAGGTTAGAGCCCGGCGCTATGCGGGCGCTGCGCGGCGAAAAAGCATAGCGCGCGCAGCGCAAAACCGGTAGCAAACTGAAAGGAACGGCACATTCAATGGAGTATATTTATCCGGAGCAGGAGGTCGTCAGAAATTACGACAGATGCATCTCCTGCCGCGCCTGCGAGAGGCAGTGTTCAAACGAAGTCCATTCGTATATCGAGTCGGAGAATAAGGTGGTGTCCGACGACGCCAAATGCGTCTGCTGTCACCGCTGCGTGTCTATCTGTCCGACGCGCGCGCTGAAAATAGTCCCGACGGAGCACGCGTTCAGAAAAAACGCAAGCTGGAGCAAAACGAATATTTATGAGGTGTATAAGCAGGCGTCGTCCGGCGGCGTCCTGCTGTCCTCGATGGGCAATCCGAACGATTTCCCGATTTATTGGGACAA
>JAISAA010000326.1 GCA_031266955.1 Oscillospiraceae bacterium
TGCTGAAATTAAGCGAAAAGTTCTTCTGCCCGAAGAACGCCGCCGAGTAAGCCGCCGAAGCCGTCGGCGCGCAGCCGTAAGAAAACCCGCACAGGCACAGCCCCGCGACGCCGAGCGGAAGCGAGCCCCAACTCAGCGAAAGCACGACGATAAGCGGCGCGGCGACGGCGATAGTGTTCGTGACGTACTGCGTCCGGCGGACGCCGAGCCTGTCGATAAGCGCGCCGGATACAAGCCGCCCGAGCCCGTTGAACACCGACAATATCCCCGCTACGGTGACGGCGAAGGACGCCGGAGCCTCGGGATCAACGTCCGCGATTATCCCCTTAGCGAAGCTGATAGCCGCGCTGCCCGCCGCCGCCATCAAGAGCACATAGACAAAGCTCTGCCAGAAGGCGAGCGTTTTTATCATTTCAACAGCCGTGTAATCGCGCGCCGCGGCGGGGGCGGACGCTTTTTTGCCTGAAACGCTTTTTGGCTTGGGGAACTCCGTGCCCGGCGCCGGCGCCTTTATAAACGCCGCCGTGAGCAGCAGCGCCGCGCCCGCCGCCGCCGCGAGGATCAGAAACGTCGTCCTCCAGCCCACGGACTCCATACCGATAAGCTTATCCGCAATCTTGCCGAGCACAAGCGACGAAAACCCGAACGCCATCATAAGCACGCCCGAGCAAAGCCCTTTCCTGTCCGGGAACCAGGCGTTTGTCATCCCGATGACCGTGTTATAGACAAACCCGATCCCCACTCCCGCGACGACGCCGTAAGCGAGATACAAAGCCACGGGACTGACGCCCGGATTCAGCCGCGAGGTTATGAAAAAGCCAGCGAAAAGCAGGACCGCGCTTATTACCATACGCACGCGCGGCGGAAGCCTTTTAGAAAGCAGTCCCGACACAAAGCCCCCGATACAAAACGAGCTTATCGCGATAGTGTAATTGAGCCCAAGTATCTTGGCGTCCCAGCCGAACCCCCCGTCCGCGACGGCGCGCGCGAACGGCGCGCTTAAAATACTCCAAGCGTAAATAACCCCCGCGAAAAAAAGCGCCAGCGCCCCCAGCGCAAGCCTGAACCACCGTTCCGTTTGATTTACCTTCATTATGACCTCTCCTTATAATAATAATATAAAAAATGTTATTTTGTAGGGGACGCTGTCCCTGTCGCGCCATTGCGCGACGAAATTGTTATGGCGCGCCGCAGGCGCGACGTCCCGTCACACAGGGAATTTTGCGGCTAATGCGGGTCGCGGCGGGTCGCAGTGGACTGCGACCCCTACGGGGACGGGGATTGTGCATATTGCCAATGTGCGGTTGATTGTCGGACAATCTGGGGCGAACTGTGTTCGCCCCTACGGCATCATCCTGTTGACATCGTTAAATATGTTTTGCGATCCGGCAATCATTACGCCATATTCTGGACGGCGACGATACCATCTCCACCATACAACTTGCGAAGCCGCGGCTTCTCAATCTTCCCCGTGGCGTTGCGCGGCACGTCGGCGAAAATTATTTTGCGCGGGCGTTTGTAGCGCGGCAGCTCGTGGCAGAAATCGTTTATATCGTCCTCGGTGAGTGATTTGCCGGGCTTGGGCTCTATCACAGCGGCGGCTATTTCGCCGAGGCGCGGGTCGGGCAGGCCGATGACGGCGACGTCGCGTATGTCGGGGTGCGCGGACAGATAATTTTCTATCTGCACGGGATAAATGTTCTCCCCGCCCGTGATTATCACGTCCTTTTTGCGGTCTACGAGGAATATGAAGCCGTCCTCGCCGCGCCGCGCCATATCGCCGGTGAACAGCCAGCCGTCGCGCAGGGTCTCCGCCGTCGCCTTCGGGTCGTTGAAGTATTCGAGCATCACTCCGGGGCCTTTTACGCACAGCTCGCCGACCTCGCCGTCCGGCACGTCCGCGCCGTCCGCGCCGGCGATCCTGACCTCCCATCCGTAGCCGGGCACTCCGATGGCGCCGACCTTGGCGGCGTTCTCCAACCCGAGATGCACGCAGCCGGGGCCGATGGATTCCGACAGGCCGTAATTCGTGTCATAGCTTTGCTCCGGGAAATACTCAAGCCAGCGCCGCACGAGACTTTGCGGGACGGGCTGCGCCCCGATGTGCATAAGCCGCCACTGGGAAAGGTTCGGGTAGTCGGACAGCTTGATATCCCCGCGCTCGAGCGCCAAAAGTATATCCTGCGCCCACGGCACTAAAAGCCAGACTATGCTGCATTTTTCGGACGACACGGCGTCGAGTATGTATTTCGGCTCCGTCCCTTTCAGCAAAACGCCGCGCCCGCCGACGAGGAAAGAGCCGAACCAGTGCATTTTCGCGCCCGTGTGATAAAGCGGCGGGATGCAGAGAAATACGTCGTCGTGGGTCTGACCGTGGTGCGCGCGCTCCGTTTCGCAGGCGTGCATCAGGCTGCCGTGATCGTGCAGGATCGCTTTCGGGAAGCCCGTTGTCCCGGAGGAAAAGTAAATCGCGGCGTGGTCCGAATCGGACAGCTTTATATCCGGGGAGGACGAGGAGCAGTTCGCCGTGAGCTCCGAATAGCTCTCCGCAAAGGTCGGGCACGCCTCCGCTCCGCAAAAAATAAGCGCGAGCGTTTCCGGTAAATCATCCACTATTTCTTCTATACGCCCTATGAATTCCGGGCCGAAGATGAGCATATCGGCCTCGGCGAGCGCGAGGCAGTATTTTATCTCGTCGGACGAATAGCGGAAGTTCAGGGGCACGACGACGGCGCCCGTTTTGAGTACGCCGAAGTAAACGGGCAGCCACTCAAGGCAGTTCGTCATCAAAATGGCTATCTTATTGCCCGCGCCGAGAGAGCGGGAGAGGATGAAATTCGCGAGGCGGTTTGCTTTTTCGTTAAACACGCCCCAGGTTATTTCGCGTCGGTATCGCCCCTCGCGCGGCGGCTCGACGAGCGCGTATTCGCGCCACGTATGGCGCGGGTTGCCGCGATGCTCGGGATTGATTTCCACAAGCGCCGTTTCGCCGCCGTACTTGGCGGCGTTCGTTTCCAAAATCTCTGTTATAGGCATATTTACAATTCCTTTCCGCGGGAGTTTACCTGCCCGGCCAACGGGCGCCGGTATGACCGGTCAATAGTACCAGAACACAGGAGGATTGTCAAATAAAATCCGAAAATGAAAAATAATGCTTGACAAGGCCGCGCAGCCGGATTAAAATATTCCCGCGGACAGGGGACGGCACCCATGTATAAAAACGGCGTCCGCGACAGTATTCAAAAAAGGACATAAAGGGGGAGGTACCCATGAGAAAAAACAGCGTCCGATATGACGGCGGATTTTACGGCGGCGCTCCGGACGGACGGCCGCCAGGCAAAGATAAATCGGAAAAATATATACCGGAAAAAAATATAAAAGTCGTCGATGAATACGGCAACGACTATGGCGCCACTTGGCCGAGACGAGCCAAAGGACTTATCAAATCAGGCAGGGCGCGCGAAATCGGCGAAAACATAATATGTCTGACGCGCCCTCCGAATAAAAAGGAGCTTCAGGCAATGGAACATAT
>JAISAA010000214.1 GCA_031266955.1 Oscillospiraceae bacterium
GGGTGATTTGCGTCCGTCATCGCGTTGATGATAGGAACTGTCGCGTACCGCTCCGCCTGTTCGAGCAGGGCTATATCCCGATACCGGATGACGACGCACCCCGCCCAGTTGTTGAGATAGCCGATCATATCGCGGATCGTGTCGTGTTTGAATGTTTTATCAAGCGTCTCGCTCGGAAACAATATAGGCTGCCCGCCGAGCCGATATACGGCGCGCTCAAATGTCGTGCGCGTCAGCAGACTTGTCGGAGGGAAAAACAGCACAACGCTTTGGCCGCTCAAAGCGCCGCCGTACTTGCCGCCCGCAATTTCGTCCGCGAGCCGGAAAACGCTCATCGCGTCGTCCTCCTGCCAATCGGTCAGTCTTATAAGGTGTCTCATTTTTATAACTCCTTCGCACGCATACTTTTGTCACGCTGACGTTCGTCCCGCGGGCGGGCGCGCCTATACGGCGCGCCATAATTATCCGCGCCCGAAGGGCGCGGGACGACCACGTGGGTTTACTCTCCGAGCGCGTAACGCATTATATCACGCTCGATGCAGACGTTCAATCCGCGCGTTTCGGGCGGCGACAGATCGTGCTTTACGTACAGCTCCGCGAAAAGCTCCTTGACGCGGCGGTAATAGTCCACACCGGGCGGCGTCATATTTCCGCGGACCGGGCGGCCCATCGGCATCCAGACGGACGCGGACGGCAGGACGCCGCGCTCCGCGAGATATGTTGCGCCCTCGCGCAGGCTCTCGAACGGCTCGATCCCGATGATGAAATTCGAGAACGCCTTCGCCTTGCCGTACTTTTCGGCGATATATGTGAGGACGTCGAGGTGGCGCTCGCGCGTGGTGTACGCGACCTTTCCGGGCGTGACGGTTTTCGCGAGCTCCAAGTCCCAAAGCTCCAAACTGCAAGCGATACGGCTCGCGCTGAGCTCGAAGTACCCGTCGATAAGCCCCCGGTCGGACGGCGGCGTGATGTACAGCAGGAGCTCTTTCAGCTTGCCGCGCAGCGCGTCGTCCCCGGCGAGCGCGGCGAGATACGCGCGGATATGCTCCGCTTCGGCCTGCCCGTCGAACGTCGAGCCGCCTGTGATTTGAACGCCGGAGACGCCGGCGCGCTCCGCCGCGTATTGCACGATCTCCGCGACGTCGGGCGCGGGCAGCGCGGCGGGGAGCGGTTTTTGCTTGCGCGCGAGCGTCTCAAAGTCGCCTCCGGAGAAGCAGAATTCGCACGGCTTCCCGCTCGCGGCGTATTCGCAGGGCCACAGGCATTGGAACGACACCCAATCCAAGCCCTGCAAAACGCTGTTGCCGACAAAGCGCGTGCCGGAAGCGGTCTTCCGCTGATAAAAATCCGTGCGCGGCGGCAGGGAGACTATATCGACGCACTCGTCCTCATAAAAAAGCGCGGGGGAATCCCCGGACAGCCGCAGCGAAAACGGCGTCGTCAGCTGCGAGGCGTATTTCAGCAGCTTCAGGTTGCTCCACGACAGTATCCCCGACAGGTATTTCAGGTGAAATCCCATATCGGTGAGCTGAACTATCGTGCCGTCAGACAGCACAAAACAGTTGCACGTCAACGGATTCATATCGAGCCGGCACGTCTCAGAAAAACGCCGGTATACCTCTTTATCGACCTTCATCCCCCGGCTGACGGCAAGCGCTTTGAGCTCGATGGAATCGACCTCGGTATTTTGCAATTTATATTTTTTCACAGCTTGAAACCTCTTTTCGTGAGGCATTATACCGCATGTATAGAAAAACGTCAATATGTATTCCGGGAATCAAGGATGCATAGAGCAAGACACTTTTCCAATTGCCTCCTCGGTCACACGTCAAGCGAAACCATCTCTTTAAACGTGATGAGCGTTACATTGCCCAGCTTGCCGGCTTTCTCCGCACAGCCTTTTGTAAATCCGGCCTTCGCAAACAGATAGAACCGCACATTGCTGAAGTGAAATAATTGACTGCGTTCGGCGAGAATTTCAAGTACGCCGGCGCCGACCTTTTCATTTGTCCATTTACATTCACCGAGCAGCGCGGAATCCGCACCGTCCGTACCCATAATATCTATCTCCGCTTCTCGCTTGTTCTTGGCGTCGCCGCCCCACCAGCGGCCGAGGTCTGTAAACTCAATTTGTATGTTACCCTGTTCCCTCAGCCTCCACAAATATTGAATACAAATATCTTCAAATACTGCGCCCATATATTCATTGAGCAGCGGCGATATTTTATTGTATACGGCGTCGGTCAAGCCGCGGCTGACAGCGGCGATATTATCCGGGACAAATCGATACCAAAAACGGAACAGGTTATCGCTGATTTTATATATTGCTTTTCGCGTGGTGTTCTCCGCGAATGGCGTCTCGCGCTTGATAATCCCGAGGGATATGAGATTCTTTATATAAGCCGTGCAGGCGCTTGTCTCCACACCGGCCTTTGATGCGATTTCAGACAGCTTAGTGCTGCCTATAGCGATTGCGGTGATGATCGCATTGTAGATCGCGGGCTCACGCACCTCTTGCTTCAAAAGGTTATTCGGCTCTTCAAACAGCGGGCTGGACGGGTCCAGGAAACACCGTTTGATATTCTCCTCAAGCGACAGCTTATCATCTATACACAACAGATATTGCGGGGTCCCGCCCACGGCGCCGTAGACCGCCGCCATATCCGCGGCGGAGAATCCTCTAAAGAATTTTCGGCTTTCAAAAAAATCAAAGGGTAATATTTTCATCTGCGCCGTTCGTCTGCCGTACAGCGGGGCTTTATACGCAAGTACGTGATTTTCCATAAATGACATGGATGAACCGCATAAAATCAAAAACAGCCGCGATGTATCCTTGTTTTTGTCGATCAAAGCCTGGAGCGTGGAAGCAAGGCTCTTTGGCGCTCCGGCGACATACGGGTATTCATCAATTACAAGGATGAGCCTCCTTGTTTCCGCAAGCTTGAAGACATATTCAAACGCGGCTTGGAAGGATTGGAACAACGTGTTTTCGAGCGCGGCGTCCGCATAAGACAGAATGCTTCTGCTTAAATTTTCAAGATTTTGACGCGCGTTGCTCTCTATACCCGTAAAATATATCGCTTCCTTGTCTTTTATGAACTCGTTGATGAGCGCGGTCTTCCCAACGCGCCGCCGCCCATAGATAACGGGAAGTTGAAACCCGTCTGTATGATAGAGCTCATTTAGTTTATTCAACTCCCGCTCACGTCCCACGAACACCGCATCCGCCTCCTTTTTAATAGCTAAGATATGATTTACTAAATTATATCTTAGCTATATTCAAAAGTCAATATACCGCATAATATAACGCCGGTAGGTAAAATTGCGGTGCTGCGCTGCTCCACGCGGCTTCGGTGCGGTCGCTGTCACGACGTCGCTTCGGGGAAGAACATATCATCAGCCGTAACGAGCGTGAGGTTCGCTTGGCGCGTTGCCCGCGCTGCCAACGCTGCGGTAAAACCGCTCTTGGAGAATAGAATATAGTGCTTGTCGGGCAATGCCGGGAACATCTGCGATTTGCGGATGAGATCGTTCAGAACATCCTCGCCGACTGTTTGGTTCCTCCATTTGCACTCGCCGAAAACAGCGGCGCCTTTTGCGACCGCTATGAAATCGATCTCCTCTTCGCGCCGCTGCGCTGAGTTATTGCCCCACCA
>JAISAA010000339.1 GCA_031266955.1 Oscillospiraceae bacterium
TGGATAGACCATTGCCGCAGGCTTTGGAAAAACTGCGAGCGTCAATTGTATACTTCCCTCCATATGGCTAAGCTCGCTTTTATTTCGCTATTACTTAATAGATACTAAACAGATTCTAACGGAGCTCGGCTACATTGCGCCGGACAGAGGCTTTGCGGAGATGACAGCCATCCGTTCCGCTGCGGAAAAAATCGACGAGCTTGTGATCCCGGAGCTCGCCGAACGGGAACAGGACGCCGAGGATCAGGGCTATGAGCCGGAGATGGATTTGTGAAAGTCGTTCCGCTGTCGCTCTCGGCTGCAAATGAATTTGTGCGCCGGCACCATAGACATCACGCGCCGGCGCACGGTTGCAAATTCGCGGTAGGCGTCATAGACGATACGGGCGCATTGCGGGGAGTCGCCATAACAGGCCGCCCCGTTGCGAGTATGTTAGACGACGGGCGCACTGCCGAGGTGACGCGCCTCTGCACGGACGGCGTGAAAAACGGTTGCAGTTTTCTTTACGGCGCCGCAGCGCGCGTGGCGCGGGCGATGGGATATACGAAAATCATCACCTACATATTAGAGAACGAGGACGGCGCGAGCCTCCGCGCATCCGGGTGGACTCTTACCGGTATCCGCGGCGGCGGAAGCTGGAACAGGCCAAACCGCAAACGGACGGACAACGCCCCGACGTGTAAGAAGAAACTGTATTTTAAGGATTTGTGAGGGGGGCGATAGCATTTCCACCGTCGTATACAAGCTGCGGGTGATCGGCCCGCGCTCGCGTGACGCGCCGCAACGCAACAAAGCGCATATGGAGTACGTCGGGAGCCGCCCCGGAGCCGTGCGGAATGAAGGTATGAAGCACGGGCTGTTCGGCGTCGTTGACGGCAAAAAGGCCGAGGAAGCCAAAAATCTCCGCGAGTTGTCCCGCCGTATTGAGATCAAGACGCGCGGGGGCGTTATCGCCTATCGCGCCGTGATCTCGCTGGCGGAGACCGATGCGCTGCGTCTCGGCTACGACGATCCGGAAAAGTGGCGGGAGCTCGTGCGCTCCCGGCTGCCGGATATGTGCGAGAAGATCGGCATACCGGTCCAAAATCTCGAATACGCCGCCGCAGTCCACCGCGACAAGGGGCATCCGCACGTGCATATCCTGTTTTGGGACAAGGCGCAGGACGTGAAAAAAGAGGCGTTCGTCAAGCCGGAGGTGTCGAACGCGATTCGCGTGGGGCTCATAAAGCACGTTTTCGGCGAGGAAATGGCGGCGCTTCAGGAGATGAAGAACGAGGCGCGCCGCGCCGCGCTGGATAACGCGGGCGGCTTTTTCGGCGGCCTCATCGACGCGTTCGCGGATATGACGCCGGAGGACTACGCGGCGGCGTCCGAGCGGTTGGGACGCGGGGAAAGCCCGCTTGCCGACGGTTCGCTCATCTACAGCCGCTTCAATTCAGAGGATATGCGGGAGCTCGCCGCGGATTTATTGCGTCTTGCGGAGCTTGTCCCCAAGACCGGGCGGCTGAATTTCAAGCTCATGCCGCCGGAGGTCAAGGATGAGATACGCGCCTTTCTCGAAAAGGTTTTAGAGAAAAACACCGACTGCGACCGGGAGTTCAAGAAATACATCCAAGCGGCGGTTGAACTGTCTAAATACTATTCTGACAAACCGGAGGTTCACGACAAGGCGGGCAACGCCGCTTACGACGATATGATGACACGGCTCGGCAACGCCGTTTCACGGGCGATCAAAAAGCTGGACCGGCAAGCGCGGGGCAAGGCGTGGGAGGAAAACCGCGAGACGTACAAGCGGCAGGTGACCGAGAGCTTGATTACGGAGCTTTACGGCATCCTCTCCCGCGCCGCGCGCTCCGAGGGAAATAAGCTCGCCTACCGCGCCGGCGAGCTCTCCAAGCAAGCGAAAAAAGAGCTCGCTATGCAGCTTGAAAACTCCGGCGGCTATGACTGGGAACAATGCTAAACGATGTTCGGCAAGTCGCGTCTGCCGTATACGAAACGCCGAACCTCCATCACGTTGCCGATCACGACGTAAAACACGGCATAATTCCTGACGTTGATACGGTAATACGGCTGCTTTCGGTCGCGGGTCGAATGATACGGCTCAAAGCCGAGAGGATTGTCCAATCGCTTCAGGATGGCCTTTTCCGTGTCCTCGACAAGCCGCAAAGCGGCTGCGGGATTCTGAAGCTTTTGAGATATATAGTCCCGAACCTCCGTCATATCCTGCTCAAAAACCGGAAGATACCGGAGTGTGTATTTCTTATCCATTGACGCCGACGCCCGATTTTAGCCGGGAGAACACTTCTTTATGCGTATATCTCACATCGGAAGCGGCGGCGGCGCGGTCAGCCTCGTCAAGCTTCAATTCAACATCGTCGGTCAGCTCGGCGTACTTTTCGAGGCTCATTACGACCATTGCGCCATAGCCGTTTTTCGTCAGGTAAACGGGCTCACCGCCACCGACGGCGTTTTCTATTTCCGGGAATTTGTTCCGAAGATCGGACACAGGGCGTATTTGGATCATTGCAGATACCTCTCTCGCTAAATTTTATCTTGATTTTATCACAATATTATCTCTGCGTCAACAAAAATGAAAGGTTCCGTCTATGAAGAAAACGAAAATGAAAATCCTGCTGTTCATATTTTTGTCGGCAATCGGAGCGGTCATCGGCGTTTTCTTTGCCGGATATATCAATCTGTTGCTGTTGGGCGGTAATGCGGATGATATATCCGCACTGCGCCCCACCGCGCTGATCGAGAGCCTCGCGGCGGATGAACGCCACCGGCTGCTGACGCTCTGCGTGTGCTTCGTCATCGTCTCCGGGATCGCAGCGCTGATGCTGACGAGCCGCCGCGAGACGTTTGAGAGCGACACATCGGCGGTAGCCGGCAGTATACAAACCCCCGTCGCCATCGGGCAGGGGCAGCACGGCACGGCGCGCTGGCTGAGACCCGCCGAGCGTAAAAAAGCGTTTGCGCTGTACCGTCTCGGCGAGAATGAAAAAATATTTGCCGCACTGCTTGAAGCGGGCGCGCGGGACAGAAAGGAAATTGATGAGCATTATGAAGAAGCGATCGGCACGGGCGTCGCCATTCCGGACGCTGAACGATCTCCGGCTGCGCCGCCTGACGAAAATGAATGAGGGCGCGAAAGGCGGCCTTGTGGTCGGCTATGAGAAAACGGGCGGTTTAGAGGGCGTCTACTATCTCGGCGACGACGTTCACAGCCTCACCATCGGCGCGACGCGAAGCGGTA
>JAISAA010000094.1 GCA_031266955.1 Oscillospiraceae bacterium
CTCGCCGCGGCCCGGAGCTTTTAACAGCTCAAAAAGCCGCCGTTCTGCGGTCTCGGCCGTCGCGAAGCCAGGTATCAGCGCGAAAATCGATTTAACGGCGGCGAAAAATCCTCCCGACAGAGCTATGCACTGCACCGCGGACTCCGTCGATATATTTTTGAGCAGCACAAACATCCCGATCATCCCGTAAGTCCCGTATTTCAGGATGTTCTCGACAAAAGTATGCAGCGCGCGCTCCGCCGTGCCGGCATATATCGACGCGCCGCCGATTTTTATGTATTTCCCGTGCAGCAGCTTTAATCTTCCGAGCCACCATTTCTTCAAATCAAACATTTTGATCACCGCGAAACCGTTATACCCTTCCGCGATCATATCCGTTATTTCCGCCTCGATATCGCGGCATTTGTCGTAATTGATCTGCATAAATCGCTTTATAATCTGCGGCGGCAGGACTTGCAGAAGCGAAATCGCCAGCATTATAAGCGCCGCCGCCGGGCCCCGCCATGATATGAATGCGAGATAGGCCGCGGAAATGATAATGCCCGTGATAAAGGCCGGGTACAGCGATGTGATTTTTCCCGTTGCGGTGTTAAAGTCGTTATTCAGCCGCTCCAAGCTATCGCCCTGCCGGGAAGCGTACAAGATATGAAGCGGGTTTGATAAAAAATCCGCATACAGCGCTGTTTTGCATTTGTGCAGGCCCAAGGCGAGCGCTTTTTCAAACGCATTCCGGATGAGTACATTTAATATGCACTGCGCGCCGGCGGCGGCAAGCAGTACCGCGGAATACGCCGCCGCCCGCCCCGGCATACCGCCCGCCGCCGCGGACACAAGCCTTGACATCGCGTCCGCGATAACAAGCGAAAACGGCAGCGGAATAAGCCTCGCGACCCACGCGAGAGTTTTCGGTTTTTTCAGGTATTCCGCGATTTTTTTGTCCATATTATCCTTTGATTTTTATATCTCGCAAAAGGTCAGGCGCTGGCGCTGTTCCGAAATGTCCACGTCGAACACGGCGACGCCGGGGCCGCCGTCGGAGCGCGTGATGCTCACGCTTTTTCCCGGAAAGTAGTTTTTGACGAATTCGTCGAGCCCTAAGTCGTCCAGCTCAAGCTCCTCCAAAAACACGTCCCTCATTTGATTGCCGGAGCATTTGTTGAAAATCTCCCTTGTAAGCTCGTATTCGCGTATCATTCTGCGTTTCCTCCCGATGATTTTAATTATTGCGCCGGAATAGTCGCTGTTTGACGCTTATTCCGGGTCAATTTGATCTTTTACCGCCGCTTCGTAAAGCGCGTTTTTCGGCGCTCCCGTGGCCTCCGAGACGATTCGCGCCGCGTCCTTGACGGAGCTGCCCTCCGCCATAAGTCTTTTCATCTCCGCCAGCGCGCCGGCAAGGTTTGTCCCGCCGGTTTTCTCCGCGGCGCGGCCTTCAACTACGAGGACGAATTCCCCGCGCGGCTCTTTTTCCTCAAAAAGCGCGGCGGCGTCTGAGAGCGTGAGTCTCAGCGTTTCCTCGTGCAGCTTTGTGAGCTCGCGCGATATTGAAACGCGGCGGTCGCCAAACGCCGCGAGCATATCGGACAGCGTGCGGCGCAGCTTGTGCGGCGCTTCGTAGAATATCATCGCGCGGCGCTCGTCCTTCAACTCGTCAAGCCTTTCGGCGCGGCTTCGGCGCGAGGTAGATAAAAAACCCTCGAACGCGAACCTGCCGGAGCCGAGCCCGGACGCAGCCAAAGCCGCGACGGCGGCGCAGGGGCCGGGTATGGATATGATCTCAACGCCGCGCTGCGCGCATTGGCGGACCAAGTCCTCTCCGGGGTCGCTGACGGCGGGAGTCCCGGCGTCCGTCACAAGCGCGCAGGACTCGCCGCCGAGCAGCCGCGCGACGATTTTTTCGCCGCTTTCGAGCCTGTTGTGCTCATAATAGCTGACAAGCGGCTTTTTTATATTCAGATGATTGAGCAGCTTCAGCGTGACGCGCGTATCCTCCGCCGCGATAAAATCGGCGCCCGACAATGTCGCGGCGGCGCGCGGCGAAATATCGCCGAGATTGCCTATCGGCGTCGCGACGAGATACAGGACGCCACTCATTGCGCGGGCTCCGCATACACATTTAATATTCGCAGCACGTCCGCCGGGGTGTCCGCGAGATAACGCGGGTCGGCGCCGAGCGACAGCAGTCTTTCTTTTCCGCGCAGTCCCCACGCGCAGGTTATACACGCAATCCCCGCGTTCTTTGCGGTCAGCATATCTATTTCCGTATCGCCGACGTAAACGGCGTTTTCCAGATGCTCCCCAAGCGCGCGGAGCGCCGAGAACACGGGCGCGGGGTCGGGCTTCATCGGCGTGCCCGGCATCTCGCCGACGGCCAGATCGAGCAGTCCGGGATACAGCGCGTCCGCGATAGTTTTCGTGTATTCGTCCGATTTATTCGATATGACGGCTGTTTTCGCGCCGCCCGCTTTTAAGGCCGAAAGCAGCTCCGGCACGCCGTCATAGGGGCGCGATGAATCCATAGAGTGCTCGGCGTAGTATTCGCGGTATACGCGTATGACGTCCTGTGCGATATTCAAATTCTGCTCACGCGCCTCCGTCTGCGCGGGCAGCGAGCTTCGGACGAGATGATCTATGCCGCGCCCCATCTCGGCGGCGGTCTGCTCCGCGGAGCGCTCCGGGAAGCCGAAGCTGCGCATCGCGTGATTGAGCGCCGCCCTCGTATCGGCTAGCGTGTCGAGTATTGTACCGTCCATATCGAAAAGTACGGCGCCGTAGTTGAGCTTTTGCATTTAATATATATCCTTTCGCCGCGCTGCGCGCGGACGTTTGATTTAACGTGTGTGCGTCCCCGTCTCCGTAGGGGCGAACCTATGTGTTCGCCCTGTCCGTTCCGTGTTCCGTATCACCGGGGCGTTGCACCGTAGGGGCGCGGCACGCCGCGCCCGGTGGTTGCGGTGCGCATTTTAACCCGGGCGGACACGCAGGTCCGCCCCTACGGACGAACCCTCCGTCGGCGCGGTCGCGCCGTACACCGTGCGCCCACACGTTAAATCAAACGTCCGCACACTTGCCGCGCGAAGGCGCGGCAAGTGTGCGTCGCTGCTCACCGCTGCGCTACTTCTCGATCGCCGACACGGGACACGCTTCGGCGCAAGAGCCGCAGTCCACGCATTTTTCGGGGTCGATCTCGTAGTGCTCCTTGCCCTCCGAGATGGCCTCGACGGGACAGGATGCGGAGCAGGTCCCGCAGGA
>JAISAA010000149.1 GCA_031266955.1 Oscillospiraceae bacterium
TCCATTTCCTCGTCGAGCTTGCCGCTTTTCATCCGCGCGTCCTCTTCCTTTTTGAAGTGGGTGTAGATGCCGTCGCGTATCGGCGCCGTGAAGCTCTCCGCGCCCACGGGCATCCCGCACTGCGCCATAAGCTGCGCCTGTCCGAAGGAGCGCAGGAACGTGGACTTGCCGCCCTGGTTCGCTCCGGTGACTATATAGAGGCGCTTGCCCGCCGCGTCGAGCTCGTTGCCTGTAACGGCGGAATTTTTCATTATGACGAGGCTGATATCGTAGAGCCCGCGCCAGGCGCGGTTTTCCCGATCCTTGGGCAAGAGCGTCGGTATACACATCGGCGCGCCCGTTTCGCGCAGAAATTCGTCGAGGTTCAGGCAGCCGACGTAAAACGCCAGCTCGCGGCGCAGCATATTGAAGAAATCCTCCATATACCGCACGATGCGGCTCAAAACGCTTACGGTGTCGCATATGGCGCGGTCGAGCCGCGTATCCATATCGTTCATACAATCGGTGTCGCCCTCTTTTATCGTAAAGCTCGGGCCGAGGCGGAGCCGCCCGAGAAGACCGAGCTTGGATTTGCGGCGCAGGACGTATCCGGTAGCGCAGCCGGTGGGGCCGAGCTTCGCGCTGACGAGCCGTTCCTCCTGATCGCGAAGCTCCTTCAGGTGCGTGCGCACCTGATTCAAAAATTCGTCGCTGAGCTCTGTTTTCAGCATTTTCATAAGCCCGGAAAAGCCCTCTGAGGAAAACGCCTTTATCCCGTCGTCGGCAAAGCCGCGCAGCGCCGCGAGCGTTTCCGTAAAAATGCGAAGCAGGCCGACGGCGCTGTTCAGCGAGTCGGAGAGCCCGACGGACGAGGACAGGAAGTGCAGGGATTTTTTCTGCCTCTCGCGCGTTTCGACCAAAATGTCGTACATCAGCCGCACGAGCCCGGGGTTGCTCCGAGCGTCGCGGAAATTTTCCTGCCGGTAGCTGATTTCGTCCGCCGAGACGAGCGGCGTAAACAGCGCGGCGTCGCACGCCTCCTGTACCACATCGTCCCCGCGCGCCATTTTGCCGACCACGTGCCGGAGCTCTAAATCTATCGAAAGCGTATTGCTCCCGTAGCACAGCGGCGCGTTCATATCAAAATCGCGGTCTCTGAACATCAAATTCGCTCTCATTTTGCGATCCTCCCGCACAGCTTTTCATAACTCAGCCCGTATTTGTTCGCGATGTGCTCGGCGTAGGCGAGCCCGTTCGGCGGCTTGCGCACGATTTTGAACGTCCGCTGCGACGGATCCTCCTCGTTTATCAGGCCGACCATACTGAAAGTCTCTTCGCCGTGGTTTGCCAGCTCGTCAAGGAACGTGACGCACAGGACGACGGCGCCGAGCTTCGCGAACGTATCCATCATATATCCGCCCAAAAGCATCGCGTCGCTGAGCGTCGTGGACGCGAGAATTTCGTTTACGAGAATAATGCTTTTGTCCGTCGCCTTACCGAGCAGATCGCGCAGGCGGATGAGGTCGTCGCGAAGCTGTCCGTTGAGCTGCGTGACGTCCTCCTCCCGCCCGTGGTGAGTGAGTATCTTATCGAAAATGAAGAACGACGCCTCCCGCGCGGGCACGCTGAGCCCGAGGCAGGCGAAGTAATGCGACTGCCCGAATGCGCGGGAGAACGTGGTCTTGCCGCCCTGGTTCGGGCCGGTGATTATGACGATCCGTTCTGGCGCTTTTATATCAAAATCGTTTGTGACGATGCCGGTCTCTATAGTTTTTGCAAGCGCGAGGTCGTAGCATCCGCGGGCGTAAATATGCTCCTTGGATTCGGAGATTGACGGATAGCAGAAATCCAGCCCGTGGCGGCGCGTATCCTCGACGCTCTCGTGCCAGCCGAGATAAAACTGTATCTCGCGCGAGAATTTCGACAGCGCATTGTCCACAAAGCCGATGTGTCGCTTGCAGAAATCGTTCAGGTCGCCGTATTCCTCCACGTAAAGCGACGCGAGTATCTCCAAAAGCCGGCCTTCGACCTCCGGGATGCCGGGCACGTCGGGAAGCGAGCGTTCGTAGCCGCTCGTTTCGCCCTGCTTGAATTTCTCGAAGCATTTCAGAAGCTCGTCGGCGTGGCTCGGCTGCCCGTCGTACCTCTGGACGCTTACGCGCAAAACGCCGTTTGAAAGCCCCTTCGTGCTGCCGCTCAAAAACATACAGAATTCGATTTTTGAAAACGCCTCGCGCAGCCTTTTTACGCGCGCGCCGAGCGTTTTGAACTCCTCGGAAGCTATGTAGGCGAAAAGGTATTCCGAAAAACCGCGAAGTCCTTCGGAACGCAGCTCCCGCCCGCGCAGAGCCCCCGCGAGCTTCGAGACCTCGAACGAATACCAGTCGGCGCAGTCCATAACGCGCCCGCGCGTCATATAATTGTCGTAATGCCTGTTGCCGGAGAGCAGCGAATCCATAATGTCCGCCATAGTGGTTTTCAGATTGAAGATCGCCGTCGAAAATTCGTCGAGCGCGGCGCGCAGCGACGGGTCCTCAAGCTCGCGCGTGATATCCTGACGGTACGCTATCGCCTTCGCGTCGCGGAGCGGCGTGTAAAAGAGCTCCGCGAGCCCGTAGTCCTTCTTTTTATAGGCTATGCGGCCAAGGACCTGATCGAGATTCAAATCCTTAAAACACTCCGGCTCCGTGCGGTTGAGATCAGGTTCCGTCCCCACGTCCGGGAACAGGATACTGTAGAACATAAAAAAACCCCCTTTATACGGGAGTATTATACAAGAGCCCGCCGGAAAAGTAAAGCGGTTTCGGCGGTGATACCGGCGCGGAAGGGAGAAATTAAGAAAGAATTAAGGGATCGGAGTTATGACGCCGTTTTCGTAGCTTGATACCGCGCCCTCGTTTATGACTTCAAAATCGCCGCCTCTTTCTCTTGTCAGAACGATGAAACGGTAAAATTCGCGCTTTGTTTCATATTCATAATTCGCGAAATGGGTCAAATACAGTACGGTCACGGCCTTGCCCTTGCCGGCGGCAAAAGCTTCCGTCTGCTTCTTGTCAGGTATCCGCTCGGAATAAAAGGACATTGAATCCCAATCCAGCATCCCGTTTTCCACGTAGTATTCTTCAGCCTTGACCGATGAATCATGTTCGTCCTTATAAAAGTCCGGCATCTCGTCCGTGGATAATTCGCCGAAAATGCCGACGTAGCCCGCGCTCGCTATTACGCTTTGCCCCTCGGCGGTCAGGAGCCAGTCGGTGAGGGCTTTGCCTTTTGCGTTGTCCGCGTTATAGTAGCTGTAGGTGTAGACCATCAAGGGGTAACTGCCGTCCGCGAGCGTTTTGTTGTCCGGCTTTACGCCGTCAACCGCCACGGTTTTCAGATCCATTGCGTCTAAATTCTGAAGTATCGACCAACTGTAAATATTATAGCCGATTCCGGGACTTCCCGCGTTCTCGACCTGCGTGAGCAGGAGTAACATACCGGCAAAAATGTTATCTTCCTCCCCGATGATTGGCTCGCCGTCCATAAAATCTGCCATTGCGGTCTGACTGCCGGAATTCAAATTGCGGATGTACGGAATTATTTCCTCGTCCCGGCCTCCGACATCCTTCCAGTTTGTGATCTTCCCGGAATAAATGTCCCGAAGCTGCTGCTGCGTCAGGCTGTTGACAGGGCTGTCTTTGTGCAGGACAAAAATGAAGCCCTCCTTGGCTATCGGGGTGACGACCAAGTCCGCGCCGCGGTCTTTTGCGTCCTGCAAAGCTTCGTCGTAGTATTTTACGGCGAGCAGCACGTCGGCGGGAGCGTCGTTTCCGGGTACAAGTCTTTCAAGCGCGTCGTATGTCCGGCTGTGTGTAACAGAGAAGTGTTCGTCGGTCAGATAAGCCCGTATAGCCGTGTCCATAAGCGCGGTGGACGTGCTTCCGTCTATAACAGGGTATTCCGGCAGCGACACAGACGGGTTCATATCCGGTATCGCGATATTGCCGCCGCCGTCAGAGGACGGCGGCGTATTATCCGCGACACCCCGGTCGCAAGCGGCAAGCGATAAAACGAATAGTGACAGTATCGCGCAGGCAATGCTTCTTTTCATTTTTCCCTCCTAATGGCGAACGGCGTTCATAATTCGCCGGAAAACAACTCCGCGAACAACGGCAAATCGGACTCCGGCATCGTAGCCGAGCGTGCTGCTGTGGCTGCCCGTGGAGTTTCGCATATGAACGTCACGCGGTAATATCCTCTTTTAATCTTAAGTTTTTTGCGTATTGCGCTCTTGATTATCAGGTGATTGGTTGAGATGGTATCGCTTGTTATCATTTTTAAGCTGCCGCCGTCGCGCCAAACGAAGATATCTTTAGCGGAGTAATACGGCGTGACGGTTTTTGAGAGCCGGGCGACCTCGCGTTTGAGGAAATAGCGGTCAACGGCGAGACGTAATCGCGAGGAACCGAAGCCGCATAAGAATCCGATCAAGCCGAATACCCCACCCGGCATAGACGCGCTCAAGTCCGGCGCAAACAGTCTGATCGCGAGCACCGCCAGCACAGGTAAGGCAAGAAAGGCTAAAATCCTTGCCAAGATGTGTTTTGTCTGATTTGTCACAGTCCCCGCCGCCTTTCAAAAATTACATATGTCCGGCGCGATACAGTAGGGGCACGGCATGCCGTGCCCCTACATATGTGTGCGATGTGCTCAGTCTATGTTTATCTGCCCGCCGAAGAATTTTTTGATGTCGAACGTCCCGAGGTCGCGCGCGAGCGCGCCCGTCGTCGTCAGGTGCAAATCGGGCGGGTTGGCGTCGCCGGCTATGCCGAAGAAGAAGCCGGCGTCGTGCATTATGCGGGGGTTAAATACTATCGTGCCCTGATTGCCGTTGCAGTCGTCCTCCGTCCAGCTCATGAGATATGCGTCGTCGCGGAGCTTTATATAAATGCACGGAGAGCTCCACATAAAGCCGCCGGAGCCGTTGTCGAGCATGATGGTCCACGAATACGATTCCGGGCTGGAATAGACGTGTATGGACTTCATAAAATCGCTGTACGTCCAAGAGAATGCCTTGCCGACGAGGTCTGTCGTGAAGCCGTGCCGCCGCACGGCGGGCGGGGTTCTGCCGTCCTCTATCAAAACGCCGAACTGAGCTTTGTGCGCCACCTGCCACGCGCCGATCTCGCAGCCGAGCCACGCGTCTATGCAGCTCACGAGCCCCGTTGAAAAATCGACGGCGGGGGAGAGGTTGCGCAGCGGGTCGGAGCCTGTGAGCAGATGCGAGAAAAATATGATATCCGGCGCGGGCTCGAACGCCTGATAGCGCTCCTCGCTCCACGTTCCGCCGGGTACGCGCCATTTAAGCGTTTCGCCGGAGATGACTTCGTACTCAAACTCGTCGCCGCCGTCGTAGCGGAGAGCGAATTTCTTACCCACCATAAACTCGGAGGGCTCCATCACGTTGAACGCGGACATTATCGAGGTGCCCTCGAATATGTGGCTGTTCGTGCGGACGATCTCGGCGGTTTCTTCCTTTGAAAAATCCTTGTGCGCGAGGCGCGGACGGTAGACGGGGCGCGTGCCGCGCGGAGGCTCCGGCGCGCCGGGAGCGCCGCCGAACGAGCCGAGCTTTATTTCCGTGCCGTAATCCGTCAGCGGCTCAAGCGTCGCCGCGCGTCCCGTGACCTCGCCCAAGCCATCATACGCCTTGAAGAAGAAATTATCCTTTTGGCAGAAGCCGAGCTTTACGCCGATGTGCTTCACGTTGAAAAGGTCGATGACCTCCAGCACAAACTCGCCCGAGAATTCGCAGTCCACGCGAGAGTAAATAAACATACCGTCGTTTATGCGGAAAAAGTCAGACGGCGCGGTTTTCGTGATCCCGCCGCGCGGGTGTGACAGCTCGACGTAGCTTGACCAGATGACGGACGGCGTGAACACGAGCGTTTCCGTGCCGTCGTCGTCGAGCCAGTGCAGACCGGCGTTTTCGACGCGGTTTGTCAGCGTATGGCGGTTTTCGGGCGGAGAAGTCCCGTCGTCGATATAGCCCTGGCTGTACTCGCGCCACACCTCGCGGGCGGAGAGGTCGTAGCCGCCAAACCACGTTTCAAACGCCGTGACGAGCCGCGTTTTCCCATCAATGACGAGGTGCCACTGGCGAAGCGTCCCCGGAACAAGGTGCGACAGCAACGAAACGCTGCCGAGCGTTTTTATGCGGGAATACGTTAAGACCTCGTCCGAGCCGTTTTCGGAAAACTTCAGCTTATCGCCGGAGAATTTATAGATCAAAGTATTCCCGCCGTCCAGGACGATTTTCAGCGGCTCGTCGGAATCCATTGAGATAGCCCGATTGTGAATGATATCCGCACCCGCGATTTTTTCTGAGATTTGCTCCTTTGAGAGCTTTGTATACTTGTCAAAGAATGTTGCGCCGTAAAGGTTCATATTCAAGACTCCTTATACGAGGTACGGATTTTTGTCGGCGAGCATCTTTTTGAAGAATTCGTCTTTCTCAGCGTCGATGATCTTGCCGTAAGCGCCGATCATAACGAATACGTTGGCGTCCGTGCCGTCCGGGGCCGTCATCGTGCCGAAGCCGCGGCCTACGTCGTACATATGGTTGTAGTTGTCGAGGAAGCAGAGCGTATCACTGCGGAAGCCGACGGACGCGCCGAGCAGCTTCTCCATATTCTGCTCCGTGCAGGAGACTAAGTACATTCCCTCTTTGATTTTCACGTAATACGCGGGCTCGTCGGAGCCGGGGAGGGCGTTTACCATCTGATTCATCTGCTCGTTGACCGCCGCGGCGTCCTGCGTCTGGATATTGTCGCGCGGATATGAGATGCGATACCAGTCGCGGTCGTAGTACAGGTGCACCGTCGCCATTTCGGGCGCGTACTGCCACTGTATGATGTTGCCGACGGGGTCGGACGAGAAGCCGTGGCGCGGATAGTGCTTGTACTCCACGCCGTCCTGCTTGATAGC
>JAISAA010000173.1 GCA_031266955.1 Oscillospiraceae bacterium
AACAAGGAAGAAAACCGCTGCGATTGCGATAAATGCAAGCAGGCGCGTGAAATTCTTGAGATGAGCGACTTGTTCGTAAAACCCTCGATGTGGATATTCGGCGGCGACGGCTGGGCCTATGATATAGGCTACGGCGGGCTCGACCACGTGCTCGCCTCGGGCGAGAACGTCAACGTGCTCGTGTTCGACACGGAGGTGTACTCCAACACGGGCGGCCAGGCGTCAAAGGCGACGCCGACGGGCGCTGTTGCGCAGTTCGCCGCCTCCGGCAAGGGCGTTAAGAAAAAGGATCTTGCGAGGATCGCCATGAGCTATGGCTATGTCTACGTCGCGCAAATCGCGATGGGCGCGGACTATAACCAAACGCTCCGCGCGCTTATAGAGGCGGAGAGCTACGACGGTCCGTCGATCGTTATCGCCTACGCGCCGTGCATAAATCACGGCGTCGGCATCGGTATGGGACGCAGTATGCAAGAGACGAAAAGAGCCGTGGACTCCGGCTATTGGAACCTGCTTCGCTTCGACCCGCGTCTCGCCGCCGACGGAAAAAACCCGCTGACGCTCGACAGCGGAGCGCCGAGCGAGAGCTACCGCGACTTCATAATGGGTGAGGTGCGTTACTCGTCACTCGTCCGCAGCTTCCCGGAACGCGCGGAGGAGCTTTTCGGCGAAGCCGAAAAATCCGCCGCCGAGCGCTTCGCGGAGCTCACGCGGCAGCGGGAGATGCTGGATAAATAGCTCCGAAATACAACCAAAAGTAGAATAAATCTCAAAAACGCGTTCATTGTCTTTCCCCGAAAAAACTGTTAATCTGCTCTTGTACCGGTACATTAAATTTTTAGGAAAAGGAGCGATTTACAATGAAACTATCGGAAAATATCCGGAGGCTGAGGCGGGAGCGCGACATTACGCAGGAGGAATTCGCCGAATTTTTCGGCCTGTCGCCGCAGGCGGTCAGCAAATGGGAGCGCGGGGACGGCTACCCCGACGTGACGCTGCTTCCCGCGCTCGCCCGCTATTTCGGCACGACGCTTGACGCGCTCGTCGGTATGGAGGACGAAGAGCGGCGCGCGAAGCTCGCGGAGATCGACGGCGCGGCGAAAAACTTTGGGCAAACCGGCACGCGGGCGGCGATCACATATCTGAAAAAGGCGCTGCGCGAGTTCCCGGACGAGTACGCCTATTGGCGTTCTTTAGCGCAATTTATGGGCGGTATGGTCGTCATAGGAGATATGCCGGACGAAAACGAAATGCGCGAGGCCGCCGCAATCTACGAGCGCATTCTGAAGCACTGCGTCGATGATACGCTGCTCTACAACGCGCGGACGGAATTGGCGTGGCTGTACGCCCAACTCGGCGAAGCTGACCGAGCGGAGGAACTCGTGAAAGCGCTGCCCTCGCCCGAGGATCGGGGGCGGTGGCTTTCCTACATCACGCGCGGAGAGAAGCAGATAACGGCCATTCAAAGCCTGCTGTCGGAATTTGCCTACGATTTTTGGAGATACACGCGCTTCGCGTCGATCCCGGACACGTATGTGTTCGATACGGGCGGCGAGGATTTCGGCTACACCTACGCCCAGCGCGTAAAAATCCTTGAAAAAGGCTGCGAGATACTCGATCTCCTGACGGACGGGGACGACGCGCCGCGCTATCCGTATTGCTCTTCGGTGAATTACCGAGGGATGGCCGCGCTGTGTATGGCCGACGGCTGCCCGGACGACGCGATGAATTACCTTGAAAAATCCGCCGAATACGCGCTTCTCGACGCCTCGTTATATAAGCTGTTTGAGAGCGATCCGGATAAAAAGCACAGCTCCGTCCTGCTCGACAGGCTGTCCGTATTTACCCAGCAAAACAGCGCCGCCGATCTGCTTACTTATCTGACGCGGGACGACGATCTGCGTCACGGCGAATACGACGCGTTAAGGGACTCACCGCGCTTTATCGCGGTGACGGAAAAGCTGCGGGAGGCCGTGAGCCAATATCTCAGCCCGAGATGAAACGGCGCACGCGCGCGGCGGGGGCCGCGGGGTTCAGCTCGCGCACGCGATCTTGTATCGCGCGCGCGGCGTCGTCACGGTCGAGCTCCGCGGCCTCGGCAAATACGTCGGCGCCCCAAAACGCTTCCGACGTGCAGTAGAGCATTTCGTCCCAGCCGTATTCGTCGCCGGCCCCGGAGATTTTTCTGCCGGAGCCGCATATCGTGATGAACAGCATATTTTGAAGCTCGCGAAGCGCGCGGTCAAAGGCTGACCTCTCCTCGCGCCCGAAGCCGCCGAGCCGCTTTATTTCACGCGTCGGCAGCGCGGCATTTGAGGACAGCACCTCAAAAACGCGCTTCGCGGGGCGGCTGACAAGCCCGTCATAATAACTCTCGTCAAATGTCCGGCTATCCCGCCGCGCCGCGACGAAATACGGATACCATTCGCGCGTGATAAAGCCGCCCTTGCCGAAAAACACCTTCGCGTAGGCGATATCGTCGCACTCAGACAGCACGCGCAGCCGCCACTGCCACGGGTCCGTGTCCGGGTCGCCCGTGTGCCAGCGTATCGGCGCGCCGTAGGGCTGCGAGCCCCAGCCGTAGCGAATCAGAGAAAAAACCTCGCCGCCGCCGCCGAATTCGGAGAAACCGGCGGTGCCCAGCTCGCGGCAAAAATCCTCAAAATTATATATTTCAGAAATGGTCATTTGCTTGCAGCTCCTTAATTATGCGATTTTTGCCCGGTGTGCCGGGCGGCGGCAAACGGGCTTCGCCCGTTGTGTATGATTAAACGTGCGTGCGCGCACGGGGAACGCCGCATATGCGGCGACGCTTTTTTTCGCCTACGCGGCGGGCGCCCCATTTCTTTGCGGAAAGAAATGGGGGAAAGAATCGCCAAAGGAAGTATCCTTTGGAATCCTCTAAATCGCAGGGGTTTACGGGGGTTGTTTGCAACCGGTAGGTGCGGCGCTGTCATTTGCGGGCTGTATTGAGTGCGTGGTACGGTAGCGCTCTGTTGTCAACACGCGAATCGCCTCGTTTCGCTGCCGCCCTGCCGTGCGCACGGGAGGGTATGGGGCTGCCCCCGTCGCGGCGTAAGCCGCGTTCCCCGTGCCGCGGCACGTTAAATCAAACGTCCGGTCTCCTGCGGTGGCCGGCGCGTCACACCGCCTCATACGACAAACTCGGAGTTTATCAGTCCGTGCAGTACGGCGAGAGTTTCAAATGGCAGGAAGTCCGTCGCATTTGAGCTGAATTTAATATCGAGCAACGCCGGGAATTCATCGTCGGCTTCCGTATACGTCAGCAAAACCGGTATTTTCGGCAGAGCGAACATCAGCCAAGCCTCTCCGTATCTCACTTGGCGCAGCAGCGACGCGCCCAACCGCGAGGCAATGTCCCGGAATTCCGAAAGCGTGACCGTAATCGCCGGCGACAAGCCGCCGCGAAAAATGCCGTGCGAAAAGCTTTGCAGAGATGCGAATTCAAAGCTCGGCTCGGCCTGGCTCAGCGCGCCCCCAAACGTGAAATACCAGACGAGTACGCTTTTGCAGTTTACGTGAGCCGTTTTTCCGGAAAGCTGCCGGACGCCCTCCCCCGTCACTCGCCAGCTTCTTCCGAGAAAATCCACATCCCGCGACCCGTCGAGCTCTGACAGCCACGGACGTATTTGTTCGTAAACCTTTTCCGCGTTTGTCATTTGATTAACCGTTCCTTTCAGCGGACACTCGTAATTTCCGCGGCTTTCAGCAGCGCGTCCCGCTCATTCGGAAGCTCTCCGGTTATGACGCGGTCCAGCAGGCTTTCGAGCATTTTTCCGATCTCCGGCCCCTTAAGGCCCAGCGCCACTAAATCGCCGCCGCGAAGCGCCAAATCCGCGAGACGAGGCAGCGTGCCGAACACGTCGCCGCGCGATATCCGGTACGACACCTCACGGACTACGCTCCGCGGATATCTCAGCCGCCGCAGCGCCGTAGCGGCGCCCTCGCCGCCGAGCCCTTTGAACACAAGCGCGAGCCTTACTGTTAAATGATTGTGATTGTTATTTAATGCGGACACGGGGAACGCGACGTCGCGCCTTTGGCGCGTATCCCGTGCCACAGCACGTTCAATCAGCGGAAGGCTTTCCGGCAGCTCGGGTATCGCGTGGAGCAGCGCAGCGCGGTATTCCGTCAGCGTTTCATACGCGTGCTTGCCGGTGAGCAGCTTGTTGAGCTCGGCGGAAATGCGTTCGACCGCGATGTTTTTCAGCAGCGGCGCGTTTTCAAATAACGCATTCCGCGTTTCGTCTTCTATATGAAAACCGAGCTCGGAGGCGAAGCGAACGGCGCGCATTATCCGCAGCGCGTCCTCGCGGAAGCGCGCGCCCGGGTCTCCGACACAGCGGATAAGCCGCGCCGATATGTCACGGACGCCGCCGAACGGGTCGGTCAGCCCGCCGTTGTACGCCATCGCGTTCATCGTGAAGTCGCGGCGGGCCAGATCGGTGAAAATGTCGCGCACAAAGCTTACGCTGTCGGGGCGGCGGTTGTCGGAATACTCTCCGTCGGAGCGGAACGTCGTGATCTCCATCCGCTCGCCGTCTATTATAACGCTCACCGTGCCGTATGCCGGGCCCGTTTCGATGACCTTATAGCCGCGTTTTTCAAAAATCGCCGCCGTTTCCCGCGGCGCCGCGGAGGTGCAGATATCCCAATCGCGCGGCACTATGCCAAGTATGGCGTCGCGCACGCAGCCTCCGACTATATACGCCTTAAATCCAGCGTGTTCAAGCTCCGCCAGCGCGGCGGCGACGGACGAGGGCGGCGATATTTCCACAAATTCAGTGCGGCGCGGACATCGCCTGAAACTCCTGCTCCGGCGTATCGCGCTCCGCGCTCCAGTTTATTTTATAAAAGTTCAAATCGCCGGGCTGGAGCATAAAGAAATTGAAATCAGTCGTCACGGCGCCGCCGCCGAAGCCCATTCCGAAGCCGCCCGAGGGCGCGGGAGAAAGCTTCATACCGGGCTGCGACAGGCTTTCGAGCGACTCCGCGCGCCCGTTGACGCGCAGGCCGTACGTTCCGCTGACAAGCCCTCCGATATACGCGTAGACCGCGAAAACATCGTTGTCATAGGCGAAGATCGAGCACTGCCCCGGCCCGCGCAGGCTGTAGGGCACCCCGGTAAACTGACCGCGTATAGCCTCAAGCGCCGCCGGCGGCAGCGAGTAAATATACCCGTACTCGTCGGGGACTACGAGCGTAATCAGCTCGCCCTTGCCGTAATGGTCGCTGAGCAAAATCGGATAGTTTTCCTCGCCGGCGACGGCTTTGGCGAGCGTCCACGTTGTGTTGTTGCGGTGCTCCAAAAGCGGGAAGCTCATTTCGTGCTTCGCGAGCTCTCCCCCACCGCCGCCTATGCCGCCGCCGCGGAATTCGCGTGTGCGGAAGCGCCGCCCGCGGTAACGTATCGACGTCATTTCCTCGATGCCCGGCCGACCGGTTTTTCCGTTCGTTTGGCTGAGCGCTTCTATTACAAAACCGGAGGTCACGACGGCGCGGCCGCCGTCCGCGACGAATTTAGTCAGCTTTTGCATAATGCCGGCGTCGCGGTGCGCCTGAGCTGTCAGGAAAACGCTTTTCGCGTTTTCCGGGAAGTCCGGCGACAGCTCCAGCGGGACGCCCGCCATACCGAGGAAGTCCTCCAAATGATCCTCGCCCTGCGCGTTCGGCGGGAGATAGCAAACCGTGCCGACGGGCGCGCCGGCCTTGTCGAGGAACGCGTCGATCTGATCGAGCTGAAGGCCGAGCGGCGTAACGACGCGGTTGTTGTACAGGCTGCCCCAGCAAAAGAGCGTAAGCTCCTTCGGGCGGGCGAAAGCGGAGAGGTAGCCCTGCTCCGAGAAAATCTCTATAGGGTTGCAGCCGTAGGGGTCAAACCACGTGCCTCCGTTGCGGCCCGGCGCGTAGTTTTCAAGCAGACGCGTGAGCGAATAGCTCATGTAGCGCGGCAGGTGCTGGTCTGTGTTCGCGGTGTCGCGCGTTTCGGTGCCGGTGTATATCTGGTCGAATATGTGCCGCTGCGCCGCGGGGTTATAGCCGGATTCCTGATACGCCTCAGACCAGTTCGGGTACTTGATTATCACCCGGCATTTCGGGTTCACGGCTTTGGCGGACTTTACGACGAGCTCGCCGATCTCCTCCATAAGCGCAAGGCGGTATTCCTCCCAGGATCGGGTTCCCTTCGCGTCCCTGCACTCGTCGCACGAGCACATTGTGAAAAACCAGTCGTCAAGGATAAATTCGTCAAAATGCGCCGCCGTGTATTCGACTGTTTTGACGAGGTGCTCGCGCATCTGCTTGTTCGTAAAGCAGTATGTGCCGCTCATGCGGTATTTTTCGCGGTCGCCGTCGGATAAATTATTGCACGTCGTCGTCAGCGCGCCGGAAACCTCGACGCCGCGGTTGCGGAACGCGCGGATGAGCAGCTCGAGCTGAGGCTCCGGGATCGTGTACCCGTCGCGGTACGGCTCTAAGTAAACCTTGTCGCAGCCGCAGTATTTCTCGAAGAATTTAAGCTGAGTGTCGAGCTCGTCCTCCGTGAGCTCCGCCATGTTCTGCGCTGTGCAGAAAAGAACAAGCTTGAAATTTTTATAACGTGACATAAAAACGCGCCTCCTTTTTTTACGACATAGTAACACGTCCGCGGCGCGTTGTCAACGCCGGATGCCTTTTTCGGAGACGCGTGAAGCTCAAAACCGAGCGGTTTATTTATTGCCATAAAGCAAAAAGCGCGTATAAGTGCGTACAAGAACCTTACGCCGGAGGAAGATGTATCCGCTTCTCTATTGTGGACTATACTTATTAGGAATCTCGTATCAAGGCACACATCGTTCCCCGCTTATTTCAGCAATTTATCATATGTGAATCCGCCCGCCGACATCCGCACAAGAACCACGGCTACCTGTCCGGCGACGATGCCCCCGAACGCCTCAAAGAACGGCTCGTGTCACGCGGCACCAATCTCTCCAAAATCGCGTTCGCGCCGGAGGGAAGTCTGCCGTAAATCGGGTTGGTGGAACTGGAAACGAAATACAGTCACCCCTGTGCATAATCGACACCCTGCAACACTTCGTTGGCAAATCCAGCGCAAGCGATATAACGGCAATTACTACGGCGTTGCAACCATTGCAAACTCTGGCTCGGCATTACAATACGGCGATCATTACCATTATGCACATCAGTAAACACGCGGTGCAAGGTAACGGCGGCGACAGCACGGGGTATGCCATCGGAAGCTACGAGTTGCGCGACGGTTTCCGCTGGGTCGGTGTGGACGAAAATATATCACAGCGGAATCATTATTCAACAAATCCAACGGAAGTCTGCAAAATCACGGGCACAAGCCCGAATACCACCGCTACTGCCAAAAAAGGAGTTGGGATCAAGGAGTTACCAGTCCGGGCGGCAATGATTCTCGATGCTACCCGGTCAGAATTCAAAAACTGCTCAGACCACAATAGAGCAAAAGGCGAAAACGGCGTAAATACGCGGATTTGAGAGGTATCTCCTGTGTCAGAACCCAGTAACCGCCCTCGCGCGGGGATTATTAGGTTCTGAGAGGTGGGGTGTGTACGGAGAGGGTATTGCCCATCGCATCCGATTTTCAAGATACGGCTCGTGGGGAGAAGGGGTCAGGTTCTCCCGCTGTAGGAGTTTCCTCAGTAATGGATGGCGATCTATATTTCACGATTGATTTTACAAATGTTCGAGCAGTTTCAAGATTTGCTTCGTTGCTAAGCTCTCCGCGTTCCAGAATGGCGTAAACCCATTCTTTCTTATCTTTGAAAATCGTTTTATCAAAACTTTCAATTTCGCCAACAGGAACGATAAACAATCCTGCCGCATTGAAAATATCATTAACGGCATTATATGCCGAAGGAGCTTCGCCTTCAAAAACGGAATAACCATTCTTCTTTATCACCTTGCGAATCTTTCCGTCGTTTGCATTTAAGCAAGCATAAACCTTATCCATATTTTCTGACACAGCAGACCAATCTATTCCGAAAGCAGAGGCGAGCGCTTTTAGCGTGGCACTATTGTCAATAATATCAAAGTCCGGAATGGCAACAACGGGAACATCAAGTGCGCATAAGGCGGCAACAACATCTTTCATTCTGTCCTTTCCGCCGCAATGTGTGAACATTATGTCAGGAGCTGTTTTTCCGTTGATTTCAAAAATTGCATCAAGAATCGCACGATAAAATAGACAATCATAGTCGCTTTCACAAACAATAACCTTTTCGTGAAACAGCCCACTCAAAATATTTGTGTAGCGCAAAAGAGGATTGCTCCAAAGTTTTTTTATTTCATTGTTTTGAAGAACGCTCATTTGGTTTATGTTATTGTTCCTGTTAATTCTGATTACAGTCACATTTTCGTTATCAGCATCTAGTAACCCTTGCAAAAAGTCCTCGCTATGCGTAGATGTGAATAACTGCCGTTCGTTCGGATTGCTCTTTGCAAGCATTTTACCCAATAGTCTTGCTTGTGGCGGGTGCAGAAAAGCCTCTGGTTCGTCAATCAGAGTAATTGTATGGTCAGATGTGAATATGTCGAGCAGAATGCTCGCAAAACTACGCATACCATCGCCTTGTTCCTGAAGTTTGGGAAGCATTGCAACTCTATCGTAATAATCGTCCTGTTTAGCAATAGTAAATGCGGTCTTATCGGGGGATTGTCCTGTGTGGAGCGGAATAGTTTGCATTTCATTACGATTTACGATTAAGTCAACACCAAACGCCTGTCGAAAATAGTCTGATAACTTTTGCGCAATTGCCTCGCTTTTGTTCAGCTTGTATATTGGGTGTTTTTCAGGTTGGCTGCTCCTATTCAACGCATTAGAAGACATTAAACGAAACTCTGTGTTAAGCAGTTTTACAAATAGCATATGCAACCCATTATATAAGGTTTGAGATTGCCAGAACTGCTGTAAGTTGTTTTTTGTAAAAGAATTTCCAGACTCGAATAGATTATAGTAGCCCTCCGCATTAACGGTAAAGCGTTCTTTGATAAATTCATCCGAGTCAATTGCCCCACAATAATCATATTCAGTATTTTTTATGACGATAGCAGGAATTTGATTAGATTTAGACAGGCAACGCTCCATATCTTTCAGCACTTGACTCTTGCCGCTGTTGTTAGCACCTGTAAACACAACGATACTGCTATGTTTAAGAGGTAGTATCGTACCGTCATTGAATGTAATACTTTTAAGAAAGACTTGCGGTTTTTGTGGAGTTTGCACTCCCAATGCTTCTGTTTCCATATCTGTTACGGCATCTCCTTAAGATGAAGCCTTTTCTTAATTCAGTCGAAAAGGCTTTCCACAAGCGTATCTATTGCCTTTTCTATTTTTTCTATGTTCTTCTTCTCGTTGTAGGCGCGGTGGGATTTTATTGATGCCTGTGCAAGTTGAATATGTACCTTGTTTGAGTTACTGAACTTTGGTATCTTGATATTGCTCAGTATGTCCACGCCGCGTTGGGTGTCAATGGTGTAACTCTCAATAAGCTTCGTTATCACGGGACTGTTAATCACTGCACAGAGAAAATGCGCCTCTTGTTCGTTGTCAAATGAGCAAAATAAAACCTTTGAATCGGTAACAACCGTTTTCGCTCCAAGACCTGCTGTATCTATTGAAGAAACAACACAAGCGACCATTGCTCTGTTTTGCTCTCTCCATACAACGTGGTACGGCTGAAATGTATAGGGCCCCACGTTATCCAGTCTGTAAAACGGGTACAATTTTTCGTCAAAGAATTTTCCGCTTCTAATCCGCGTTTCTAAAAGTAAATCGTGAAAATACATAAGCCATTCCCACGTTTTAGGATGCCTGATTTTTAATTCTGATTCCGGTACGCCGCGATAAATGCCGTCCCCGTCAGAATAATGGGGTACAAGCATATAAAGGTAAGAATTTATCCCCCATTTATCAATATTGCGTCCGCCAATCATAGGATAGACAAACTCGCGCTCAACTTTACCGCGATGCACCCCCAATGCTTTAGCTTCGGGTAATCGCGACCTTTCGATTAAATTCTCTATCGTCACTTCATTTTTGCCACTTGCTACAACATCAAGTAAGTAAACGCCCTTTGCCCCGCACGGCTCAATTCCTTTTCTGCCTCTATAAGCGGATTGGCCTAAAAATTTATTTTTTTTTAATAAATCAGCTTTAGGCATTGTAAGCCAAGGACTGCGTTCATCATTGGCATTGACGGGTTTGGCACTTAATCTGTTCATTGAGAATTTTTCAATAGCGGTACGATAAGAAACGGTATATCTTATTGTACCGTTGCCGTTTGGCAAACACTCATAATAATCGTCCATCGGATATGTCATTTCGGTATTCTTTTTGAATTTAATGACAGAAGCCCTATTATTCGCAACACCGCGAAATGGTTGAATGCCAAGCATATCATATACTTCGGTAACAGCGAACGGTATTATTAATCCGTCACGGGTAATTCGGAATTTTCTAAATCCCTCGCCCCCCTTCGAGGCTTTCAAAAACGTCTGGGGTAAAACAAATACTAATTCCCCATCCGTTTTGCAATAATGGTCGATAGAAACATAAGTAACCGCCATAGCAAAATCATCGTGGGTGGTTATCTTATCGTATGCACTTTTTTCAAAAATCCCATAACTTAGCCATATATCAAGCGTTTGTTTCCTGTATGTATCTGACATAGCCTTCCACGCAATCCACGGAGGATTTCCAACCACAACATCAAATCCGCTCCGTGAGAACAGAGGAGCGAAAGAGTTTTTAAGAATTGTACCCCAGAAAGAATCTTCACTTGCCAAGTGCAGAACACATATTTTCTCATAAAATGACTTGGCAACAGCAATATTAGCTCCATCTAATGAAAGAATATGATTATGAGTTAGATATTCGACAAACTCGTCGAATGTATAATGCTCAACGTGTGAACTGACCTCTTTCATGAAAGCATCGCTCTCAACACGATTCCGAAAAACAGGTATCTCAAACTCGCCCACAATCGTTGAAACCTTTATGGAATGTGATTCTTCGTTTTGCTTGGCGTGAACTGTAGGCACAAGAATGCTGTCACACATATAGATTGGGATAGTAACCGCCTCGTCCATCAAAGATATATCACCCAACGCCAAGATGTAATTCGTTTTTGCAGTTATTACCGTTATCGGGTTAATGTCATAACCAACAATCTGGGAAGTAACCTTTTTGACAATTTCATTAACTGTCAGCATATTTCCATTCGCTCCAACAAACCTTTTGATAGCGTGTGTAACGAATGAACCCGAGCCGCAGGCGGGGTCAAGTAGCGTCAAGTCTTTTTGTCCGGTATACGAGGCTTTATCTAAAACAAATTCCACAAGCCAGCCGGGGGTATAGTATTCTCCCAATAAATGCCGAACATCGCGAGGCATAAGACCATTATATACCTCTCTAAACACGTCCTCAACGATTTCCGGCTTAATTACGGATGCCGTCGCTTCTATAAGATCAATATTTATCAATGCGGTATTTATGACCGAAATATCGAAATTACGGGCATAAAGAAACCATTCAAAGAATTGTATCTCGAAAAAGTTTTGTATATTGTATTTCCCGGTAGATTTTCCAGAAAACAACTGTAGAACATCGCTCTGTTTGGAAACAGTTGCACGTTTATACGCAGGGTCATTTAAGCTGTTTAATAAATCGTGAATGATGATTTTCAGTATAATATTGTAATATGTCTGAACCGAGAATACAACACGGCGTATGTCAGGCTCAGTTTCAGCAAATGGGTACAACGACACCAATGACTGCCTAATCGAGGTAAAATCGGTTTCGATTTCTCCGTAAACATCACCAAATATGCGCTTCCACTCATTGTAAAGAGTGATAACGCGAACATTATTATTCTCAATATTTTCACACAGGCAATTATGAATAGAAGATAGTGCATCTTTGCACTCCTCGGAGTCCGGTCCAAACAACTCTAAAATGCTTGCTGATGAAAGACGCTTTCTTCCTGTAGACCTTAAATACAGAAAGAATTTTTTCATGCCGATTTCTAAATCGGTAACCACCTCTGTAACAAGCGTTACTGGCTGATTTGCATTTATGCCCACGGGGAATGATTTTGTTTTTGCTTTATCAAATAAATTTGTAACTTGTGTCGAATGGATAAAACGAGCAAAAACAAACGTAGCTCCATTGAATCCAACCCCAACTTTGCTTGTTAGGGTGTCGATGAATAATGCCGAGTCGCTGTGACTTTCTTCAAGTGAAAAATTGATAAGATAATGCATTAAACCACGGTCTTTATGATCTCGTCCTAAGATAACCTCATTAAACCCCTTTTCAGAGCGCAAATCCACCGCAGGAGACTTGTACTCAATTATAACATCAGAGTATATGCTGTCAGCCCTTCCGCCAAAAACAGAAGTTACCTCGTGTCCCGAATCAGTCAGATGTATTCCGAACGTATCGCAAGATTCTCTTAGAAAATGGTTGGTTTCAGCTCTCACATCCTCTTCGGTGTTAAATTTTTTTGCTAATGAACGATATTTATCTAAACTAATTGTTTGCATACTACTTCACACCATCCTTGTTTTGGTTGGCTTCTTTCGCCGCTTTTGTCCATCTGTCAATCGGACGCAACGCATCTTTCGGAATAAGCCAGACCCTATGCCCCGCCCGCATAGCATTTGCGATTTTTCCTCTTTTGCACATCGGCTGCACTTGACGCTCAGTTATTTTCCCCCCATTTCTCAGCAGCTTGTCCAGAGGTTATCCATTCCAGTTCCATAAGCGACTCCAATCTCTACTGCAACAGCATTTTCATATATTATAGCACGGATAGGTGAAGAAAGCAAGCGGTTTTGAAAAAATATTTTCGTCCGAAAGAAAAGTTGTAAATCACGCAAGCCTTTACAGCTCTTTACCGCTTCTTATATCTCTTTACGAAGCTCAGTCATCATTTTGGCGCCACACGCCGATTTTAGGCGCGTGAGTAGTTACAAAAAAACAAAGAGTAAACCCGCGCAAACGTAGTGTTTATGCGGGTTTGCTCGCTCCCATTAAATTGTCCGGCTCAAAAACGCTGTTCAGATGTGGCGCGAAAAAATACTATTTTTTTATATGCCGAACTTTTTCATGATCTTCTGGATCAGCGGCGGCACGAAAAACGAAAACGGCAGCGAAACGACGAAGCCTATCCCCCATCCGGACAGCCAGGCCGGCGTAAACCCGGCGTTGAAGCCGACGTTGATAGCCGCCATCGCGAAGGACATACACAGCGACATTATCGCCGCCATGCATATCCCGAAAAAGAATATTTGGCGTATGCTCAAAGCAGCACCCCTCCT
>JAISAA010000179.1 GCA_031266955.1 Oscillospiraceae bacterium
ATCGGCGTGCGCGGGATACAGCTCGCGACGCCGATAGGCGATTTATGCACGTTCCTGCTCTCCGTGCCGTTCGGCATAGCGGCGCTTCGACGCATGAGCGCTGAAATGAACGCCGCGCGCTTATGAGATTCTATATTGAGACGCTCGGCTGTAAGGTCAATCAATACGAGTCGCGCGCCGTCGCGGCTCTGCTTACGCAGCGGGGACATTCGGAGGCCGGGCGCGGAGAGCCGTGCGACGCCGTAATAGTGAACACCTGCGCCGTGACCGAGACGGCCTCGCGCCGGTCGCGCCAAGCGGCGCGGCGCTTAAAACGGCTTTTCCCCGGCGCCGTCCTCGCCGTATGCGGCTGCGCCGGAGAAATCGAGCCGGAGGCGGCGCGCGCGCTTGGCGCGGACATCGTCGCGGGAAGCGGCGCGCGGCGCGAGTTTGCCGAATCGCTCGAAAGCTTTGTCCTCGACCACGGTTTTGTCCAAAAACACATCGCTACGCCCGCGCCGCGCGAATTCGAGCTGCTGCCGGTCGGAGCAACGGCGCGCGCCCGCGCCACACTGAAAATACAGGACGGCTGTGATTGTTTTTGCACGTATTGCATTATCCCCTACGCCCGCGGGCGCTCGCGGAGCATCGCGGAGGACGAAGCGGTCGCGCGCGCAGCGGAGCTCGCCCGGCGGGGCTTTCGCGAAATCGTCATCACAGGCATCGAAATTTGTTCCTACGGGTTTGACCTCGACGGCGGAGAGACGCTTCCGGGCCTGCTGCGCGCCGTGTCTGAAGCCGCGCCGGAGGCGCGGATACGTCTCGGCTCGCTCGAGCCGTCCCGCGTCACGGAGGACTTCGTCCGCGCTTTGCGCGGGCTGCCGAATATATGCGACCATTTTCATATGTCGCTGCAAAGCGGAAGCGCCGCGACGCTGCGGCGTATGCGCCGGAAATACGCGCCGGAGGATTTTTTCTCCACCGTGACCCGTCTGCGCGGGGCTTTCCCGAACGCGGGCGTGACGGCGGACGTCATAGCCGGCTTTCCCGGCGAGACCGAGGCTGAATTTCTTGAAACGCTTACGTTTTTGCAAAAATGCGAGTTTTCGGCTCTGCACGTGTTCCCGTATTCGATAAGGCCGGGCACCGCCGCCGCCGCGATGGAAAATCAGCTCCCGAACGCCGAAAAGAAGGCGCGCGCCGAGGCCTTCCGCGCCGCCGGCGCGCGCACCCGCGCCGGATTTATAGAAAAGCAGCTCGGCAAAACGCTTGAGGTTTTGTTCGAGCGCGAGAAAGGCGGCTTTTCCACGGGACACTCGGGCAATTATCTCGAAATCCGGGAGAAAATAACGGGCGCGCGCGGAAAGCTCCTGCCCGTCGTCGTCTCCGGGGGCAGCATTATCGGATGAACCGCTTGCGCGCAAGCGCGGCGCGGCGCCGCACTTATAATTTACAACAGAAAACTTGACAAGAAGCCGGGGAAGTATTGAATTTTGCCGGCGCGCGGCGTATAATATAAATCGGTTGATTCGCGATATATATCGACCGATATCAACTCAAATTTCAACATTTGCCGCCGTGCGGCGTAAAAAGGGGTGAATTTGTATGGCAAAAGGTCTTGTTATAGCGGCTTCGTTAGGTAATTGCGTACACGTCGCGGGCGCGGTGCATTTTCTCGACCTCGCGCGCGACGAGGGGTACGACACGCTCTTCTTGGGTCCGGCGGTCAAGGTGGGCGCGCTGCTTGAGTGCGTACGCGAGCGCGGGCCGGAGATCGTCTCGGTCGGTTACAGGCTGACGCCGGAGAACGGGCTGGCGCTGGCGTCAGAGCTCATGGAGCGCAGCGGGGAGCTCGAAAGGCAGCCCGTGTGGGTGTTCGGCTGCACGCGGCCCGTCGCCGAGCGCGTGCGGGAGCTCGGCTTCTTCGACGTGATATTCGACGGCACGGACGACATCGACGACTCCATCGCGTTCCTGCGGCACGGCGTAAAGCCCGGCGCCGGCGCGCCCGAGAGCTTCGCGGACAGCCTCGTCGGGCGCATAGAGCAAAAACAGCCGTATCCGCTGCTGCGCCACCACTTCGGGCTGCCGTCCTACGACGACACGCTCGGCGGGATAGAGGCGATAGCCGAGTCGCGCGCGCTCGACGTCGTCTCGCTCGGCATCGACCAGAACACGCAGCAGTATTTTTTCAGGCCGGGCGCGCGCGATACGCGGCTTGAGGGCGCGGGCGGCGTGCCGGTGCGCACGGAGGACGAATTCCGGCGGCTGAGACAGGCGGCGCGGCGCGGCAATTATCCGCTTATGCGCTGCTACAGCGGCACGGCGGACGTCATGCCTTTCGGAGAAATGCTGCTCGGCGCCATACAAAACGCGTGGTGCGCCGTACCGCTGTGCTGGTACAACGAGCTCGACGGGCGCGGTGAGCGCACGCTTCCGGAGTCGATAGCGGACGCGCAGCGCCTGATAGCGTTCCACGGCGGGCGCGGCGTACCGGTCGAGGTCAACGAGCCGCACCACTGGGGGCTGCGCGACGCGCACGATACGGTGTCCGCCGCGATGTCGTATATAAGCGCATACAACGCCAAAAAATACGGCGCGCGCGATTACGTATCGCAGTATATGTTCAACATCCCGAACTCGCTGACGTTTTCGATGGATCTGGCGAAGGTTATGGCGCAGATATATCTGACGGAGTCGCTCGCGGACGCCGGTTTTCGCGTGTACCGCGAGGTGCGCGCCGGGTTGCCGTTCCTGAGCGGGGACAAAAACGTCGCAAAGGGCCAGCTCGCCGCGTCCACGGCGCTGGCTATGAACGTCGCTCCGCACATAATACACGTCGTCGGGTACAGCGAGGCCGAGTACGCCGCAACGCCGGAAGTCGTCATTGAAAGCTGCGGGATAGTCAGGGGCGTCGTGCGCTCCACGCTGTTCGGCAACGCCGACGCGTGCGCCGACCCGCGCGTGAGGGCGCGGCGCGACGAGTTAATAGGCGAGGCGAAATATCTGCTCGGGTTCATAGAGGACGAGTACGCCGATGTGAGCGAGGATCCGTTGGGCGACGCCGCCGTCATAGCCGACTGCGTCAAACGCGGCATACTCGACGCGCCCCACATAGTCAGGCCCGATGACCCCGCCGGAGCGATCAGAACGCGCGTCGTAGGCGGCAAATGCGTAGCGTGGGACACGGACTCAGCCGCGCCGATACTCGAGCGCGAACGCCTCGGGCGCCTCAAAAGCCCCGGGCTGAGCGTTAAGCGAGTCATCGCGGGGGCGGCGCTATGAGCGGGAAACGTAAAATCGCCGTAATAAGCACGGGCAACGGCGGACAGGCGCTCGCGGCGTACTTCTCGCTGCGCGGCTTCAACGTGGCGATGTACGCGCGCGACCAAGAGCGCGTGGATATGTTCACGGACAACCGCTTCGTGCTCAGCGGCGAGGCGGAGGGGACGGCGTCCGTCGGCCTCATCAGCCGCGATATGGAGGAAGTGATCAGCGGCGCGTATCTGATAATGGTCACGACGCCGGCGCAGTACCATCACGTCGTCGGGGCGGCGATGGCGCCGTATCTCACGGACGGGCAGACCGTCATACTCAACCCCGGCCGCACGTTCGGCACCTACGCGTTTGAAAAAACGCTGCGGGAAAACGGTTGCAACGCGGACATCGCGCTCGGAGAGACGGACACGTTTGTGTTCACGTGCCGCAGCACGGTCATCGGCAGGCCTACTATATATAAAATAAAGAACAAGGTATACGTCGCGGCGCACAGCGGGTACGGGACGACGCGGCGGCTTGTGGAGCTGCTTTCCGAGCATTTTAAGTCGATAGTCCCCGCGGAGAGCGTGCTGTATACGGGCTTTTCCAATATTGGTATGATTTTCCACCCGATGCCGATACTGATGAATATAACGCGCGTGGAGGCGAAGGAGGATTTCCTGTTCTACATCGACGGCATATCGCCGCTTGTCGCGGGCATACTCGAAAAAATGGACTTAGAGCGCGTCGCGGTGGCGCGCGCCTTCGGAGTGGACGTGCCCGGCGCCGGCGGCTGGCTGCGCGAGTGCTACGGCTCTCGCGGCGGCTCTCTGTACGAGATGATTCAGGGCACCGACGCCTACAAAAACGTCCTCGCGCCGACGGACATCGACACGCGCTATGTGTTTGAGGATATCCGCACGGGCTGCGTCCCCGTGAGCTGCGCGGGAGAATACGCCGGCGTCAAAACTGAGGCGCTTGACAGCGTGATAAGATGGGCGTCCCTGCTGTACGACACGGACTTCCGCGCCGACGGCAGAAACGGCGAGACGCTGGATTTTGACCGTATACAAAAGGACGAAGAAAAATGGAAATAAAGCGGAAATAAAACGGAGGTAAAAATGCTAAATACGCTTTGGTCGGAGCACATACAAAGCTCGCATGAGCTTTATGTCAGCCGCAGTCTGCGTTTTCGCGAGGATAACGCGGATATATGGCTGCCGTTTCTGCACATCGGGGAAAGAGCTAAAATCCTTGAGCTCGGGTGCGCGGGCGGCGCGTTGCTTCACCGCGTCAAGCAGCTTGTGCCGGGCGTTAACGCCGTCGGGCTCGACCGCGACGACGGGCACATCGAATACGCAATGGCAAAGTCGGCCGAGCTCGGGCTCGAATGTGAGTTTATAGCCGGCGACGCGCTGAGTCTGCCGTTTGCGGACGGCTCGTTCGACGTTACTTTCTCGCACACCGTCACAGGCCACGTCCCGATGCAAGCCTTTCTCAGCGAGCAGCTGCGCGTACTAAAGCCCGGGGGCCGCGCCGTCGTGTGGTCGGTGAGAACGAAATTGAATTTGAATACGGGCGACCGGGAGCCTGTTTCCGGAAATGAGAAACGGCTGTTCGACAAGCTTTGGGACGCGGTAAACGACGGCGTTGAAAAAGAACTCCACGTCGGCGAATACGAGCTCTCCGAACGCGGGTACGCGACGGAGCTCGAAGCCGCGGGTTTTTCCGAGGTCGAGCTGCAATTTTTCACGATCATACCATACGCGCCCGATAACGCGGGCACTCCCGCCGAGCTCGCCGAGGCGCAAATCAATGAAGGCCGCTTGGCCGCGCTTTCAAGCGTGAGCAAGGCCGCCCGCCGCGCCCCGGGCGCGCTGTCGCCCGCCGAGCTCGCGGAGTTAGAGCTGTTGATAAACGAGCGTTACGACGCGCGGCTGACCCAATACCGGCGCGGCGAAAAGCTGTGGGATATCGCGACGAGCACGGTGCTGTCGGCAACGGGCGGAAAGCGCTGATGAAGGCTTGCCGCGATTCGGCGGACGGGACGGCGCGGATTTTGCTCGTCGAGGACGACGCGATGATAGCCTCCGGGCTCATATACGCTCTCGAGCAGGAGGGCTACGCCGTAACGCGCGCGGGCGGCGTCCGCGCGGCACGCGGCGCGCTGGCGGACGGGCGTTTTGAGCTCGCGATACTCGATATGCAGCTTCCGGACGGCACGGGCTCCGACGTGCGCGAAGCGCTCAGGGGGACGGACGCCGCCGTTATATTCCTCACCGTTGTTGACGACGAGGGCAGCATCGTCCGCGCGTTTGAGGGCGGCGCGGACGACTATGTCACAAAGCCGTTCCGCCTGCGCGAGCTGCTCGCGCGGGTGAAGCGCGCCCTTAACGCCCGCGGCGGGGCGACTCATTCAAGCATCTTAACACTCGGCGGAGCTTCTATCGACGCGCAGGCGGGCAAGGCGTACCTGAACGGCGCGCCGCTCGAGCTCACCGCTCTCGAATACCGCCTGCTTTTGACGTTCGCGCAAAACAAGGGCCGCCTTCTCACACGCGCGTGGATACTGGAGAGCATCTGGGATTCGTCCGGCAATTTCGTCGAGGACAACACGCTGACGGTCTACATAAAGCGCCTGCGCGAAAAGCTCGGCGCCGCCGTAAATATCGAGACCGTACGAGGGATCGGGTACCGCGCCGATTGACTTTTTCGTACGATCGCGATATAATAGCAGCATTAGAAACGCTCGAAAGGGGCTATAACCATGATCCAGATAACAGCGACGGATTTTAAGACAAACCTCGGTAAATACTTGACGCTTGCATCCCGCGAGGACATCCACATCACAAAAAACGGAGCGGACATTGCCGTGCTGTCCGCGCCCAAAGCAAAGCGCGGTTGGGTGGACGATTTGGTTGGCGTCATCCCGAGCTCGGACGTCGATATCAGAGGGCTCAGAGCGGAAAGGCTGGCGCGGAAATATGAGAGTCTTGATTGACACCAACGTCATTTTAGACGTGTTGATGAAGCGCGAACCGCACT
>JAISAA010000250.1 GCA_031266955.1 Oscillospiraceae bacterium
TTCTACGCAAAGCGCATTTCCGTTCCGCTGACCGCCCTTGCCGTTGAAAAAGAACGCATCAGCGCGGAGCTGGATGTTGCAAAACAAATTCAGTCAAGTATGCTTCCACACATATTTCCTCCGTTTCCGCACAGAAAAGAGATCGATATTTTCGGTATTATGGAGCCGGCGAGAGAAGTGGGCGGCGACTTTTATGATTTCTTTTTGATCGACGATAAAAAACTCGCCGTCGTCATAGCGGATGTTTCGGGTAAGGGCGTCCCCGCCGCGCTGTTTATGGTGATCGCCAAAACCCTGCTTTCCAACTACGCGCTTATGGGTAAAAGTCCTAAAGAAGTCTTTGAAACGGTCAACAATATCCTATGCGAAAACAATGACGCCGGGTTGTTTGTTACCTGTTTTATGGGGTATTTAGACCTCGAATCAGGCGAATTCGTCAGCGTGAACGCCGGGCACAACCCGCCGCTTCTGAAACGGGGCGGCGCGTATGAATATTACAAAACCAAACGCGGCCTTGTGCTCGCGGGCATGGAAAACACCGCCTACGCGGAATCACGGATCGTTTTGGAGCCGAATGACGTTTTGTATCTCTACACCGACGGCGTCACCGAGGCGGACAACGAAGCAAAGGAGCTCTACGGCGAGCGGAGATTGCTTGAAACAATGAATAAGAACAAAAATAGAGGCATAAAAGACCTCTGCGCCGGCGTCAGAGAAGATATGGCACTTTTCGCGGACGGAGCCCTGCAGGCGGATGACATTACGATGCTGGCAATATCGTTTAACGGAAAGTCGCAAAATGACATATAACGCTCACACCAAAGAAGCTTAGCTTATAAAAAAAAGTTCAGATCCCCTATTGACTTTGACGCGACGTCGTAGTTTATACTGCTGCCATCGCTTGAAAAACACTAAAAAAACACTTCAAAAAGGAGCAGTCACAATGGAACTAACGACCATCAGCGAAATCTCAAGAGGACTGAACATCTCGACGCGAACACTGCGCTACTACGAGCAGATCGGGCTCATCAGCAGCACGAGAAAGGACGGCTACGCCTACCGCGTGTACGACGAGGGCGCAGTGTCGCGGCTGCGGCAGATAGTCGTGCTTCGCAAGCTGCGGATACCGCTCAATCAGATCACACAGCTACTGCAGAGCACGAACACGGAGACGCTCATCGACGCGCTCCGCCGGAACCTCAGCGAGGTGGACGACGAGATCGGCGCTCTCGGCACGATCCGCGAGATACTCGCGTCGTTCATCGACCGGTTGAGCGAGAGCGCGCAGCTCGACGTCACGCTGAGCCTGCTCGAAGACAGCGCGGTGCTGGAGGCCGTGGACGCGCTGACCGTGACGCGTCAGCGGTTGGACAGGCCGGGCGCGGCGGAGCTTGAACAGGCAAGCGCGGCGCTCGGGAAAATCACCGACCGCGACGTGCGGATCATCTATCTGCCGCCGTCCGACGTCGCGGCGTACCAGTACGACGGCGACGACCCGGAGCTGCACGTACATCAGGTGATGGACAAGTTCGTGCGGGACAGCGGCTTGACGCGTATCAAACCGGATTTGCGGCATTTCGGCTTTAACAGCCCGAATACTTACGACGAAACGGGCGCCCACGGCTATGAGGTGTGGGTCACGGTCCCGGACGGCTTCGAGCTCCCCGCGCCGCTCGCCCGGAAACATATGGACGGCGGGCTGTACGCCGCGCATATGATCCCGATGGGCGCGTTCGAGGAATGGGAACTGTTCAGCACGTGGGCGTTTAACAACGACAAGTACGAGTACAGGGGCGACGGGAACTATGACAATATGTTCGGTTTCTTAGAGGAAGGGCTCAACTACATCAACCGTGTCGCGTCGGCGACCGGCGACTCGGCGCAGCTCGATTTGCTGATCCCGATCAGGGAGAAAGCGGGGGCGTAAACTCGGATTCATCTCCCGCTTTCAGCTATCACGCGGCGCTCCAGCCACTGCGCCACGCCGCAGTCGTCGCAGTCGCCGCATATGTGATCCGCGGCGGCTTTTACATCGTCGAGCGCGTTGGATACGGCGACTCCGAAGCCTGACTCCCGGAGCATTTCGACGTCGTTCAGGTCGTCGCCGAACGCGGCGATCTCAGGCGGCGCGACGCCGTACTTTTCCGACAGAAAACGCATGGCGCGCAGCTTTGTCGCCTCGCGGCTCATGATCAATCCGAGTACGCCCTCGTTCATCTCAACATACAAATTCTCAGGGAGCATCGCTTGCACACGCTCAATATCGGCTTTCTCGGGTTTATGTATAATGATCTTGTCCGCCGGTTTATCCGGCAGGTAAGCAAAGTCCGTCAAGACGTATTGCATCCCCTCCCATTCCGCGCCGGCGTCGTAATTCGCGTAATTCCTGTCGTCGATTTCGACGCCGACGCGCAAGCCCATACGCGCGAATTCACGGGAAAGCTCTCCCGCCATTTCGGGCGAGATGCCGTAATTCGCCGCAAGCGCCCCGCCGCAATATATGACCGCGCCGTTGTGAAAGACCATCGCGTCGAACTCGATTTTTTCGAGAATGTCTAAATATTGAAAGACGGCGCGTTTCGGCCGCGCCGTCGCAAATGACGTCCTTATTCCGAGCTCGCGCAAACGCCGAAACGCCTGCACCGTGCGGTCCGACACTGTCTTGTCCCGCCGCAGCAGCGTATTGTCGAGGTCAGTGATCACCAGCTTAACGCGCATAGGCTTGCCCCTCCAGTATATGAATTTTTCACAGGTCGTCCTCAATTTCAAGAGCTTTTTTCAATTGTTCCTTACTCGGAAGTACCATCTGATACCGCCCGGCGAAGATTTGGTTGTTTTCCTCCGGCAGCATCATCTCGACCATAGCGTCTTTTTTATCCTTGCAAAGCACTATCCCGATGGTGGGGTTCTCATCCGGCAGCTTTACCCTGCGGTCATAATAGTTCACATATGTTTGCATTTGCCCCATATCGATATGTTTTAGGCGGCCTATTTTCAAGTCTATCAACACAAAACAGCGCAATAGACGATTATAAAATACCAAGTCCACATAAAAGGATTCTTCCTCAAAAGTAAAACGAACCTGCCGTCCCATGAACGCAAAGCCTTTCCCAAGTTCGAGGAGGAACTGCTGCAAATGGTCTATGAGCTTCTGCTCAAGTTCGGTTTCGGTATACGATGATTTCTCAGGTAGGCCTGTAAACTCTAAAACATACGGGTCTTTGAATAAATCCTGCGGTGATTCGATGATCTGTCCTTTTTCAGATAATTCGCGTACTTTGTTCTTGTCGCGTGATAGTGCAAGCCGCTCGTAGAGCGACGTGTCGAACTGCCGCTGAAACTCTTTGACGGACCAACTGTTACCGGCAATCTCCAACTCATAAAATCGGCGTTCGTCCTCGTTCTCTATCCGCATTAGCTGAATGTAATGCGTCCAACTGATATTCGGATTGAATTTCAAAATCGATGATTTGGAAATCTCGTCAGATATGTATGTAAGGTAAAATTTACGCATCAGACGAAGATTCTCAGCAGAATAACCCCTGCCTATATTTGCCGTCAGATAATCGGACAGACCTTGCAAAATGCGTTTGCCGTATTGGGCGCGTTTTTCGCCTTGCTGCTCTTTCTCAATGATCCTCCGGCCAATTTCGTAATAGGTCACAGTCATCGCCGTATTCACGCTGCGCTCCAAGCTGCGGCGCGCCTGTTGAATCAGATCAAAGATCGATTTGAAAAATTCAAGCTCATCCGCTTCTGCCAAAGCGTTTGACAACACTTGAAATTTCTTGTCGTTATCGTTCATAGCTTGCACCCCGCCGAAACGGATATGGATTTTATCGCGAGCGCCCATCTGATCGCCGGTATATCAGCGGTTTTCGCGCCCCTTGTGTTTGCTGTCGGCATCGTATATCCGCCTTTCCTTGTTTTTGTCCCGCGCCGCGCCGGGCGCGGAGATAGAATTTGGTTTGATTATACCGTAGATTTAGCACGTAGTCAAACACTTGATTGCGGTTTTTTGATAGGCGTGAACCATTAGTTAATTCTCCGTTCTCCGAAAATTATTCGGTAACGGAAATTCCCCTCCGTTGGAGGGGCGCCGCCGCGGCGGGGTGGTTGCTCCGGCGTCAGCTTATCCCAAATCACGCAGGACGCGCTCAGACAAATCCTGAATGTGTGAAGCGGCATCCTCAAGTATGGCGTATTCATAAGTATCCTGCCAAATCGGTTCACTCTGTTCATCGCGCTTGAAAAATATGTTTTTGCGTAAATGCCCCTCACGGGTGAAGCCAAGTCTTTCAAGCAATTTCCACGACGCTTCATTTAACGGATTGCACATCGCGGTAACGCGCCGCGCCGAGTTTGCAAATGCGTATTCTATTGCCGCACGGGCCGCTTCCGTCGCGTAACCGTTGCGCCAAAATTTACTGTTGAACACATATCCGAGCTCCCATGCGCCATAGTCCTGCGGCGCAATATAAATATTCCCGATCAATTTGCCGCCGCTCTTTAGGCACACGGCAAGAAACGCGGCATTTTCGGAGCGAGTGACCGCTTCCCGCTTGCTGTCCTCCATTGAAAACGGTTCATACGGCTCAAAGCACACGGTTTCCGGCTGCGAAAGATACTCATTCAAATCTTTCCAATCGTCCGGTGTGAACCTGCGCAAAATAAGGCGGTCTGTTTCAAGGGGGATCGCGTGTCGCGGATAAGAGTGCTCCATCCGGTCAGGCATCCGCAAAATCAACATCGTACCTCGTCCCGTTGCTATACAGCACGCCGTCGGTCAGGCGGACGCGCAGGAGGCAGGTATGCGGGTCGTTTTCGTCGGTGTGGCCGTTGCCGTACCACTCGGCGAACGCCGCGCGCAGCGTCGCCATCATTTCGGCGTTTTCCGGCGCGAGGACGTGTCCGAGATTTTCGCCGACGCCGTGCGCCGTGAACCATTCGCCGCAGACGGCGACCTCCGGATTCTTCTCGATTTGCTCCATTTTATTCGAGAGCGCGTAGGTGACTGTATAAAACGAACCGTTTTCATAGTAGCTGTTCACGATGCGGACGGAGGGGCGGTCGCTGTCCGTCGTCGCGAGCGAGAGCAGCGTGTCGTGTCCGAAACGCTCGGCCATAAGTTTTTCGATTTCGGCTTTACCGGTTTTCATATTTCAACTATCCTTTCACTGTATACTTTTGTCACAACGTCGCGCCGGAGCAGCCCGTTCACGCTCTCGCGGTCAAATACGGCGTTAGCTTCGGCGATGTGCGCGGCGTAGACGGGGTCGGAGGGGCGCGGGTCGTGGGAGTGGGACGTCATGTATTGAAGCCAGCTCTCGCGGGTGTAGCTTATGGGATTCGGGAATTCCCGTGTGGCGGGGTCTGTGAAAAACGCGGCGGTAGCTTGTTCAGAGTGTGAGCCGCTGTTTCCGCCTGGCGAGACGTTGTATACGGCGACCACGAGGCCGCCCGGTTTCCCGATCCGCCGGCACTCCGCCCGGAATGCGTCCGGGTCGAGCCAGTGGAGCGCCTGCGCGCAGGTTATGATATCCGCGCACGCGCCGGGCAGAGTCGTCGCCTCCGCCGAGCCGTTTATGATTTTGGCGTTGGGGCGCGCAGAGAGCGTTTCGGAGAGCTTTTCCCGCATATCTGCGTTGGGTTCGACCGCGAATACGGAATATCCGCGCTCCGCGAGCGGCAGCGTGAACTTCCCCGTCCCGGCGCCGACGTCAATGAACACGGCGTCCGGGGCGGCGAGCGAACATATGTAATCTATCGCGTCTTCGGGATATCCCGGCCTCGCGCTTGCGTAAGCCTCGGCCTTGCCGGTGAATATTTCGGTGGACATGGCGTCATCTCCTTATCTTATGATGTCGTGAGCATATTTTAATCGTAAGGCTATGATTTTACAAGAGCTTTTTTCTTGTCGCACGGGCAGCAGCCGCCCGGCGCCCGCAAAATATTTTGAAAAACACAAAAAACATATTTACAAACCGTTCCATACGTGGTAGAATAAATTCAAATGCGGCAACGTCCGCGACGATGTCCGAAGCCGACAGTCTATGTAACATTTTCACTAAAATGTTACATGGGCTGTTTTTCATTTGCCTCGCAGTCCTCCGCCGCCCCGCGGCTTGTCCCGCGCCCGTCTGCCCGCGCGTTTTTGCCTCCAAAAAAGCTCCTGATTGCAAGCGCTTTTCGGCTCGTGTAACATTTTAGTGAAAATGTTACACAGAATCCACGGCAAGCGAGCCGCAACAAGGACGGTACTGACCGACGGAAACGCCGCGGCATAGGTTCAGGCGAAAATCAAAGAACGGAGGAAAAGCCAATGCGTGTAATGCAAAGACCCAGGAAAAGTCCGACAGCAAAGCTTTTGGCCGGTGATCGCGCGCTTGAATTTGTTCATTCAATCGGATATAATATATCAAAATCCGCAGCGCGGCACTCCACCCGCACGAAGCGTTTGAGGATGATGGTCCGGAAGATGACCCTGTAAACGAGGATTACCCTGTAAATGACCCTGTAAACGCGAGTGACCCGATAAATGACCTTGTAAATGACCCGATAAACGCAGATGACCCTGTAAATGACCTTGTAAATAAAACTCAAAGAAAGCTCCTTGATGCGTTGAAAACAAACAACACGGCGACTTATGAGCAGCTCTCAGCCGTATCCGGCGTGTCTGCGGCGACAGTCAAGCGGAATTTGAAAAAGCTGCAGAGCTTCGGTCTGATCGTCAGGCGCGGTTCTGACAAGACCGGGCACTGGGAGGTTGTCGGCTGATTTCTTATTCAGAAAGGAAGCCCTTTTTATGAAAGACATACTCAAAAAGCCGAAATACGGCGCCGCGGACCTCATAACCCTGCTGTGGAAAGCAAGTCCGCTCTACGCCGCGATCGCGAACATTTATCCCCTGCTCGCGGCGCTGCTGCCGACGGTGAGCTTACTCGCGACGGCGGCGTTCATAGACGCGGCGCTCGCCGTAGTCGCCGGCACGCGTCCGCCGGTCGCGGTCGCCGCCCCCGTCGCCGTGCTGCTCGCCGTCACGCTGCACGATTACGCGCTGCGTATCCTGCTGAACCTTGTCAGCACAAAGCGGGCGATCTTCCTGCACCGGACGCTGCGGCCCGCGCTGCTGAAACGCGTCGCGGAGCTGGACTACAGCCACATCGAGGATCAGGATACCGCCGACTTATTGAGCCGCGTCGTGCCCGCGTTCGACACGCGCGTCGTCGAGTGCAACCAGTCGGTGATGAGTCTGGCGAGCAGCGCTGTTTCCGCCGCCGGCATAATCGTTACGATAACGCTCAGCGTGTGGTGGGCGGGGCTGATTATCGTCGCCGCCGCCGTTCCGCTGATGTTCATCGCGAAAAAGGCAGGCGAAAACAGCTACGCCGCCCGGCGCGAAACGTCCAAGATCACGCGCCGCGCCGCGTACCTATCACAGGTGATAACCGACCGCGAGGCAGTTGAAGAACGCACGGTATTCGGCTACGCCGACGCGCTGAACGAGCGGTATTACGAGCGCTCTCACGCCGCGCGCAAAATCCAGCAGCGCGTCACGTTTATGAACTTCATCAAACAAAAGGCGGGCGGAGTATTCGGCAGCGTCATCGCCGTCGGCGTTATGGGCTCTATGCTGCCGCCGGCACTCGACGGCTCGCTCGACTACGGGATGTTCATCGCGCTTTCGGGCGGCATACTCACGCTGATAAGCCAATTGTCGTGGGGCATAAACAGCCAGGTGGAGGAGATCGCCAAGCAGAAGGAATACCTGAACGACCTGACAAAGTTCGTCGGCCTCAGCGTTTCCGAAGACGCGACGGCCCTGCCGAAACGCGGCACGGAGCTTGATAAAATTGACTTTGAAAAAATCGAGTTCGACAATGTGAGCTTTTCATATCCCGGCACCGAAAAGCTTGTGCTCGACGGCGCGAGCTTTACAATAGAGCGCGGCCGGCACTACGCCTTCGTAGGCGTAAACGGCGCGGGGAAGACGACAGTCACAAAGCTCTTAACGGGCCTTTACACAAACTACACGGGCGAAATTCGCGTCGACGGGCGCGAGCTGCGCGATTTTTCGCAATCGGAGCTCAAGGGCCTCAGCGCCTGCGTGTTCCAGGACTTCGCGCGGATAGGCTTTTCGCTGTACGACAACATCGCCGTCGGCGCTTATGACGCCGACGAGGCCGCCGTCCTCGCCGCCGCCGAAACAGCCGGGCTCGGCGAAACGATAGCTAAGCTGCCCGGCGGAATACATACAAAGCTTCTCAAAATCTATGAAGGCGGCGCGGACCTGTCCGGCGGCGAATGGCAGCGCGTCGCGATAGCGCGCTCTCTCGTAAACCCCGCGCCGCTGCGCATACTCGACGAGCCGACGGCGGCGCTCGACCCGCTCAGCGAAAGCCGCGTCTACGAGCGTTTTGAGGAGATATCAAAAGGCCGCACGACGCTGTTCATCAGCCACCGCCTCGGCTCTACAAAGCTTGCCGACACGATATTCGTCCTGTCGGACGGGAAGATCACGGAGCAAGGCGGCCACGCCGAGCTTATGCGTCAAAACGGCCTTTACGCCGAAATGTTCAGCTCGCAGGCGGAGTGGTATACGGAAAGCCAAATTTTATAAGTGAGGTGTCATAAGTGAACAAAGAAGGCAAAGCCGCCCCGGGCAAAACGCCCCAAAGCAAGATCCCGTTCCGCCGGGTCGTGAAGACCGGGTTTGATATCAACCGCCGGGCGATCCCGGTCTTATTCGTCGTAATACAGATCGTCAGCGTCGCGCACGCGCTGACTTACGGCTTTTCCGTACTCTTGACGCAGCGGTTTTACGACAGCGTCGCCGGAGCTATCGCGTCCGGCGGGGATATTCGCGCCGCGCTTATCCCGCTCGCGCTTTTGTGCGTACTGCTTCTCGGGCGCGAGCTGCTCAACGGGCTGCACAACTTTATGCACAGCGTCGTCTTCTCCAAGGGCGGTATAGAGGCAAGCCGGACGGCCCACGCGAAAATGGGACGGCTTGACCCCGTCGTCCTCGAAAACACGGATTTTCACGATATGTTCAACAAGATGCAAGAGGGGCAGAGCAATATACTTTTTCTTGTGGACATCGGCATAACGATATTCACGTTCTACCTGCCGTATGTGCTGTTTATGGCGTGGTATCTGCATCGCGTGAACCCGATATTCATCCTCGCGATACTGTTCGTGTTCGTCCCCACGCTGTTCGGGCAGCTTCTCAAAACAGGCGTCGTCGTAAAATTCGAGGACAAAGCGGCGCCCGTGCGCCGGCAGTCCGCACTGTTCGACAGCTTGATAACAAGCCGCGAATTCTTCAAGGAAACGCGTCTGCTCGGCGCGTATACGGATTTCATAAAGCGCTTTTTGGAGACGTGCCGCGAGCTCTCAAAGGCGGAGTGGTCGGCGAGCCGGAAGAAGAATCTTATTGAGCTGTCGATGGCGCTGTTCACGGTGCTCGGCTGGGGCGGCATACTGTTTTTGCTCGTCCGTGCGCTGCTGCGCGGCGAGATAAGCGCCGGCGCGTTCGCAGCCGTGCTCGGCTCGCTCCGGCTGCTGTTCGGCATAATGCAGGAGGCGTTCGGCCACGTCGGAAGCGTCGCCGAGAACTACGGCAAGGGGCAGAACTTTGTGCGCTTCCTCGACCTGCCGGAGCGCGGCGGAACGGCGTCCGCGACGGACGCGGCGCGAGGCATCGTGCTTGAAAACGTGTCTTTCACATACCCCGGCGCGGAAAAACCGAGCGTGGACGGCGTGTCCCTCACGATAAAAAGCGGCGAGACCATCGCCGTCGTCGGCGAAAACGGCGCGGGCAAATCGACGCTCGTGCGCCTGCTCACCGGCCTCTACAGGCCGACTTCGGGACGCGTCACGGTCCGCGGCGCGGACACGCGGGAAGCCAATTCCGAATCTCTTTTCGCCGGCGTGTCGGGCGTGTTCCAAAAGTTCCGCAAATATCAAATGACGCTCCGCGAGAACGTGAATATAAGCGAAATGCCGGACAGTACGGGCAAAGCCCTGCATATGACGGGCAGAGCCCTGAATACGGCGGGCGAAGCCGCAAGCGACGGCCCCGAGACCTACGCGCTCGCCTCCGTCGGCGTTGACGGCGGCGACGCGGCAAGCTTTCCGCAGGGGCTCGGCACGATGCTCTCGCGCGAGTTCGACGGCGTGGATCTGTCCGGCGGCCAGTGGCAGCGCGTCGCGATAGCGCGCGGGCTGTACCGCGGGCACGAGCTCGTCGTGCTCGACGAACCGACGGCGGCCATCGACCCCATTGAGGAAAGCCGTATCTACAAAACCTTCGTCGATATTTCGCGCGGAAAAACGGCAATAATCGTAACGCACCGCCTCGGCTCCGCGAAGATCGCCGACCGCGTCGCCGTGATGAGCGGCGGCAAGATCATCGCCGTCGGCGCACACGCCGAGCTGCTGCAAACGTGCGATTTCTATGCGGAAATGTATAGATCGCAGTCGGAGTGGTACGAACAAGAAGAGGATACATAAGCTTATATCCTGCGCGACAGCCGCTCCGAATACGTTTGGCGGAACGCCTCAAACTCCCCGGCTTCTATTGCCTCGCGTATACGCTCCAAAAGCTCGTTGTAAAACCAAAGATTGTGCAGCACGGCAAGCCGCATAGCGAGCGCCTCGCCCGCCTTTAGCAAATGCCGCAGATAAGCGCGGGAATGCTCGCGGCAGGCGGGGCAGTTGCAGGCTGAGTCAACGGGCGTCGCATCCGACGCGTATTTTTCATTGTTGAGATTCATCACGCCGTCCCACGTGAAAAAATGCCCGTGCCGCCCGTTGCGCGCGGGCATAACGCAGTCGAACATATCCACGCCGCGCGCTACGGACTCTATGATATTCCCCGGCGTACCTACGCCCATGAGATAGCGCGGGCGGTTTTTCGGCAAATACTCCGTGACGATCTCTATTATCGCGTACATCTCGGCGTGCGTTTCGCCGACGGCGAGGCCGCCTATCGCGTACCCCGGCAAATCGAGCTCTGATATACGCTTGGCGTGCTCTATACGCAAATCGGCAAAAACCGCGCCCTGGTTTATTCCGAAAAGCGCCTGCCCGGGATTTACGGCGTCTTCCGAGGCGTTCAGCCGCAGCAACTCGTCGCGGCACCGCGCGAGCCAGCGGTAGGTTCGCTCGCAGGAGGCTTTTACGTATTCGCGCTCGGCGGGTATCCCGACGCATTCGTCAAGCGCCATCGCGATATCGCTGCCGAGATTCGACTGTATGCGCACCGAATCCTCGGGCGACATAAAAATCCGCCGCCCATCCACGTGTGACGCGAACAGCGCGCCCTCTTCCGTGAGCTTGCGCAGCCCCGCGAGGGAGAATATTTGAAAGCCGCCGCTGTCAGTCAAAATCGGCGCGTCCCACGCCATAAACCGGTGCAGCCCGCCGAGCTTTCGGATCAAGTCGTCGCCGGGGCGGACGTGCAGATGATATGTGTTCGACAGCGCGATCTGGCAGCCGGCGCCGCGCAGGTCGGAGGCGTCGAGCCCGCCTTTTATCGCGGCCTGCGTCGCGACGTTCATAAAAGCGGGGGTCTGCACCGCGCCGTGCGGCGTCGTCAGCTCGCCGCGCCGAGCGCCGGAATTTGTTTTTATAAGTGTGAACATCAAGAGCCTTTCCGCCGCCCCCGCAGGGGCGGACGTTTGATTGAACGTGCTGCGGCACTGGGCGCGCGGCTTACGCCGCGACGCTTTTACGCGCCTGTGCGGCACCCCATCAGTCATTCCGGCTTGCGGGCTACCGCTTGTGCGAATATCCTATCATCCAGGCCCGGAAAATACAAGCGCTTCTCTCGATACGAAGCTTGCTTTGAAAAGTTGTAGTATTAGTATATTTCCAAGAGAAGCCCTATGGCTTCATCGAACACAGCGAGGCTGTGCTCGGCGTTGTCGTATCTGATGGAGCCGCGCAGGT
>JAISAA010000277.1 GCA_031266955.1 Oscillospiraceae bacterium
CTCTTTGTGTCGCTTTAAGGTGAGGGGTCCAGGGGAGAGGGAAATCGAAATCCCTCTCCCTTGGTCGTTCTTTCGCCCCTTTCTTTCGATAAAGAAAGGGGACGCCCGCCGCGCAGGCGCATAATCGCAAATAATGCACGGAGAGCGGCAAACAGCTTTGAAAAATTCATAAATAATACATAATTTCTTATGAAATTAAGACGCGGAGATTGTGCGTGTTTTCTTGACATCGTCGAAATATGACGTATAATTAAATCGGTTCGGGCACTTGAATACCAAAATTTTTTCAAAAAGATTTTCTCAAAAAGATTTTAAGGTGGTAATGACAATGCGTTACAACAGACGATCTATTGCGCCAAAGCTTGTTCCCGCGGTTCTCACAGCTCTCGCGGCGTTTTCACTTGCGCTTGCGTCCTGTAAAGGTTCGGACGCGCCCGCCGCATCCGCTTCGCCGTCCGCCTCCCCGTCCCCCGCCGCGGTCTTGGCTTATGCGCCGGACGCCGTTGCGCTGCCGCGCGATATCGTCCGCATAACGGACGTCTGCGACGCCGGCGGTACGCTGTTTTTCCTCGCGCACGCCTCGACGGACGGCGGCGAAATTGCCGCGCCTTGGTCCTTATCAACGGCGATATCAACGGCTGACGGCGGCGCGGAGCCCGCCGCGCCCATCGCGCTTTCGGGCTACGCCGCGCCGGAGCCGCCGGACGGCTTTTTGGGCGAAATACGCGCCGCGGCGCTCTGCGTCTCCGGCGGAGAGCTCTGGATAGCCGAGACCGGCTTCCTCGAAGGTCCGGACGGCGGCGAGGTGCGGGAAACGTCTTTCCTGCGCAAGCTTGCCTCGGACGGCGCGGAGCTTGCGCGGCTCGATATTTCCGACAAGCTGACGGCGCGCGATAACGCCCCCGCGGAAATCGACGGTCTGGAGGCGGACAACGCGGGAAATTTCTACATATTCGACTCCGGATACGGCGTGAACGTGCTCGACGCGGGCGGAGAGCGGCTGTGCAACATCGAATCCGACATATCCCGCTCCCCCACAAGTCTCCTTCGGCGCGCGGACGGCTCCGTCGCCGCGTTTATCCTCGGGCTTAAGACCTTCGCTTTCAGCGTCGCGCCGGTCAATATCTCGCCTCCCGGCTGGGGCGCGGGACTCGGCGGCACGGATTCCGCGATATCGGCGTACTCAGCCGGCGGCGGCTATGACTTCTGCTACGGCGACACGGTGAGCCTGTTCGGGCGTCCCGCCGACGGCGCGGAGGCTGTAAAGCTGCTCGACTGGGCGGACGCCGGCGTCGCGTCCGGGAGCGTGACGGCGCTCGCCGTCCTGTCCGACGGCAGAATAGTATGCGCCGCGAGCGTCAACGGCAGGGCGGAGCTGTCCGTACTGTCGCTGCGCGAAAAAGCGCCGCCCCCGGAAAAGCTCGCGATCAAGGTCGCGACGTTCGGCCCGAACGTCATCGTAAAAAATCAAGCGGCGGCGTTTAACGCGGCAAGTGACAAATATAAGGTAGAGGTCGTCGAATACGAAGACGGCTTCGGACTGACCGGCGCATCTTCGCCGAATTCCCCTCAAATCGCGGCGTTCAATACGTTGATCACCTCAGCAAATCCGCCCGACATCTTCGTCGCATCGCGTATCGCACTTGACAGCCACTTCGCGAAAGGCGCGTTTGAAGACCTATACCCCTATCTCGACGCGGACTCAGAGCTCGGCGGGCGCGCCGCGATAGTCCCGGGCGCGCTCCGCGCGCTTGAGACCGGCGGCGCGCTGTATCAGATCACGACCAGCTTCAGTATTGAAACAGCCGCGGGGATGCGCGATGTGCTCGGCGAGCGCGCCGCGTGGACGGTCGATGAAATGCTCGCGGCCCTCGCGGAGCTGCCGGAGGGCGCGGAGCTCGTCCCCGGCTACGGCGCCGAGGATGTTTTAGGTTCCCTGCTGAGCGACGGTTTTGACAGCTTCATCGACTGGGATACGGGCGAGTGCCGCTTTGACGGCGACGAGTTTATCGGCGTATTGGAGCTGGCCGGGCGCCTCCCGAACGTAACGAAGGGCAACGCCGAGTCGCTTGATGATATTCTCGCCTTCGGGCAGAAAATCGTAGACGCCAGAAATCTCATCCGGGAGGGTATGGCGCTCGTACAGCCGGTATCGCTTTTCAATTTTTTCAGCATTCAGACGAGCGAAGCCGATTTCGGCGGCAAGCTGACGTACGTCGGGTTCCCGACCGTCCGCGAGCGCGGCGGCGCGTTTTCGTTTTTTACTCCGCTGATGATGTCCTCGCGCAGCGCGCATAAGGACGCGGCGTGGGAATTCCTCCGCTCTTTTCTCACGGAGGAATATCAGACTGTTGACGAGATAGGGATGCTGACGTTTTTCCCGACGAACGCGGCGGCGCTCGAAAACCTCGCGCAGCTCTCGATGCAAAAAGAAATGGGCGTCGATGAAAACGGCGAGGAGGTCGAGGTCACGAGAAATTATAATTATTTATACGACATCTACGCCTCGACGCCGGAGGAAATAGCCTTCGTAATGGAGCTGATCGACGGCATAGACGGCCGCCGCAAAAGCGATCCCGCCGTGTCCGGCATTGTTTCGGAGGAGGCGCAGCCCTATTTCGCCGGCCAACGGACCGCCGCGGAAGCCGCGAAACTGATACAAAGCCGCGTTTCGCTCTACGTAAACGAGCGGCGGTAAGGAGTCTGATATGGATAAATCCAAAGAGCGGGCGCATCAAATAATTGCCCGCCATATCGAAAGTATTAAAAGACTGCGCGGTTTAGTGAAGTCCGTCGTTTTAGTGGGAAGCCTATCGGACGATACATATACCGGCAACGCCGGAAGCGATATTGACCTTATTCACGTGTTGAATGATGATGCTGCGGCTGACGCCGGAAATATCATCCGTAGCTGCATTTCACAAACGGAAGCGGAAACAGGTAACGACATCCCGATTTCAAGGTGCGTTTATTTTTACAAGAACCTGTTACCACCATATAAAACCGACTTTGAGCTGTGCGCTGATAACAAAGATATGGTAGAGCTGCCTATTGAGATTTTTCGTATGAAGGATTCAGGAAGAATCATTTACGGCGAAGATATAATCGGGAAAATACCTGTCCCCACGAGAAATGACGTCTTGCTGTTTCATAATATTTCAAAGAGCTGGAATAAAGCAATCGCCGAGCAAGACCCGGAGCGATATAAAAGGTTTTTGCAAACGGCGGCGGCTCCGCCTATTCGTCTGATTGCTCAAAGCGTTTTGACGGGGGCGATGACCCATTACTATTTTTATACGGGGGATAGCTGTTCAAGCAAAGCGAAAATCTACGAAAAAGTGAAAACGTCAATTCCCGACTATCGATTCATAAAATTACTGAAATTGTCGCACAAATGGAGATTCGACCCGGAAAATGTTGATGATGACGAAAAAGCGTTTATGCTGAAAGAATATCAAGTATGGTATGAAACCCGACTGAAAAAGCCATTCGATTTCGTACCGACCGTGAAATAAATTCGATTGACCGCTGACAATATCGGAGGGGTAACAGGGATGGCGTGTGCCCGCGCGTATTGCGATTGCGCACCACGTCCCCGTAGGGGCGGATGGCGATCCGCCCGGTACGAGAAACGGAGGGTGTGGCGGGACGATCACCATCGTCCCCTACGGGGTATCGCGACCCCGCCTACGCGTCCTCCTTCGTTTGCCCGAGGGATTCGGCGGCGCGGACGGCTACGGTTTCGTTATAGCACTCGAAGCATTTTTCTATAAGCGCGCCGTCCGGCTTCTTCGTCAGCAGGCTTACGACGGGAACGATTATCAGCCCGAACAGCATTGTGAACGCCCCGGCGTTGATCGGCGATTGCAGGATCGCCGGGAAGCTCGCTCGGAAAAATATATTCGCTATCATAAACAGCGCGGCGAAGATGAAATTTACCCAAACAGCCGCCGCGGTGACGCGCTTCCAGTACAGCCCGTATAAAAACGGCGCCAGAAACGCCCCGGCCAGCGCCCCCCAGGAAACGCCCATAAGCTGCGCGATAAAAGACACGCCGCCCTTGTACTGCACAACAGCGATGACCGCCGAAACGGCGATGAACACCGCCACAAGCGCCCGGATCACCAAAAGCTGAGTCGTGTCGCCCATTTTCTTAATAAAATTCCCCTTCAAAAAGTCCAGCGTAAATGTAGAGGCCGACGCCATTACAAGCGAGGAAAGCGTAGAGATCGACGCCGCGAGCACAAGCACGATAACGATGCCGATCAGCAGCGGCGTAAAGCCCGACAGCATTTCCGGAATCACGGCGTCGTATATCATCGCGCCCGTTTCGCTCCGCATGGCCGGAGAATCGAACAGCCGCCCGAACCCGCCGAGGAAATAGCACCCGCCCGAGATCACAACGGCGAAAACCGTGGACACCACCGTGCCCGTCGAGATGTTTTTCTCAGACTTTATCGAGTAAAATTTCTGCACCATCTGCGGCAGGCCCCACGTCCCGACCGACGTGAGCAGCACAACGCCCAGCAAGTCGAGCGGCTTCGGCCCGAATATCGACGCGAACACGCCCGGCGCCGTCGAAACGCCCTCGTCCGTAACGCGTGCCAGCGCCTCCATAGACCCCGTGAATCCCCCGTTCACGCGCAGCACCGCCGCGATGACGGCGACGATCCCGACGAGCATGATTACGCCCTGAATAAAGTCGTTCACCGCCGTCGCCGTGTACCCGCCCGCTATCACGTACACCGCCGTAAGCGCCGCCATCGCGATGATGCACACCGTAAAATCAATGTTGAACGCCATAGAGAACAGCCGCGAGAGCCCGTTGTAAAGCGACGCCGTGTACGGCACCAGAAAGATAAACGTGATAATGGAAGCGCCGAGCTTTAAGCCGCGCGAGCCGTACCGCGCCCCGAAAAAGTCCGGCATAGTCGCCGAATTCAGGTGCCGCGTGACAAGCCGCGTTCGCCGCGCCAGCACGACCCACGCCAGCAGGCACCCGATAAACGCGTTGCCGAGCCCGATCCACAGCGCCGATATACCAAAGCGCCACCCGAACTGCCCCGCGTACCCGACGAACACCACAGCCGAGAAATAAGACGTCCCGTAAGCGAACGCCGACAGCCACGGCCCGATGTTCCTCCCCCCCAGGACAAACCCGGAAACCGATGTGCTCCTCTTGCGGAACACGAGACC
>JAISAA010000278.1 GCA_031266955.1 Oscillospiraceae bacterium
CGGATGTCCGCCGCGGATTATCTGCGCGGGCACGCCGTAAAGGTCATAAGCGACAAGGCCGTAGTGCGCAAAATATCGCTGCCGGAAAACGGGCGGACGATATGTATAAGCGATATCCACGGGGCCTTTGACGCGTTCCGCGCGCTGCTTGACAAGATAAATTTTTCTGAAAACGACACGCTGATACTGCTCGGAGATTTCTACACAAAGGGCAGGCAGGGCCGCGAAACGCTGGAATATATAATGGAGCAGGGCGCGCTCCCGAACGTGTACGCCCTGCGCGGCAACTGCGACTGGGTCGAACCCTGGGCGGACGCGGCTCAGCGCACCTGGCTTGAGGCGCTGCCACACATCCTCGAAAGCGACGAATTCATATTCGTCCACGGAGGCATCGGCCCCGGCGAGCTCACGGAGCAGCGCGCTATCGAGTGTATGAAAAACGACGCGTGGCTCGACAAATGCGGCGCGTTTGACCGCTGGGTCGTCACAGGGCACTGGCCGACTATGAATTACGCAAATTTGCCGCGCTCGCGCGCGGCACGCATATCATCTGTGAACTCAGCGGAGCTGAGTTCAACTTGCGACGGCGTTTTTTCCTGCGACCCGGTGATCGACGCCGCCCGCCGCGTGATAGCTATCGACGGCGGTATGGTCGTAAAGCCCTGGGGTCAGCTAAACGCGTTTATAATAGAACGCGGCGGGTTCTCGTTTGAAGCCGTGGACTTTATGCCGATAATAACGGCGGAGAAAGACCAGTCCGCAAGCGAAAACCCGCATACGATCACATATAACGACAGGTTCATCAAAGAAGTTCCCGACGATGGCGAGCCCGGCGCCGAGTTCGCCAAATACCTGCACCTCGCCACGGGCAAGACTATAGAGCTTCCCCGCGACGACGCTTGGCGCGACGAAAAAGGTCGCCTGTGCAACGGCAACGGCACGGACTACCGGCTGCCGGTGCGCGCAGGAGATAAAATGTCTCTCCTGCGCGAGTACGGCGACAGGCTGTTTGTGAAAAAGGACGGGCAAATCGGCTGGGTGTTCAAGTGAGCGTCAGTTGCTGAAATCCTCAAGCAAGCCGACGAGCTTTTCGTAGCCCGTGACCTCTATCCCGCTTTGAAGCATATTTTTATCGTATTCCCGCAGGCCGGACGTCTCGATTTCCGTTTTCAGCTCCGGGACGTCCGGGTGCTCCGGGAATACGGAGAGCGTGCCGCCGTCGTCGCGCAGCGTGTAGGTGCGCGTATCTTTGACACCTTCTTGGGCGGCCTCCGGCTCCGTAGCCGCTTCATACGCCGCCCCCGCCGCGTAAGACGCGACGGCGAGGAGCGCGAGCAGCGCCGCCAGCGCGCCTATGCAGATATAACCTATTTTTCCGCGCTTGCCATTCATAATGTATACCTCCTCGCGGCGGCAAGCTCCGCCGCGAGGTTATTGTCGCCCGTTTCTTGGGGTTTTAGTCAGTGTTTCCGGATGTCAATGTGATTTGCAACAAAATTGCGTCGCCGGCGCTCACGCGGCGCTATGCTTTTTCAGCCGGTCCAGTATCGACGTGAAGCGCGGGTCGGCGCGCATCGGGGCATAGGGCTCGTAGGTTTCCATATTTTTTATGCGCAGCTCGACATCGGTTTCCGTATAGTTTTTCATTGTGATATCCGTCCCTTGATGGGTCGTATCGGCAAGCGGGGAGGTTCGTTTGAAGCTGCCGCTTGTTTCATAGGCAATCGAGTCGGCGGCGGCTCGTTCGAGGTACGGGAACGCCTTTTCAAACTCGCCAAGTCTTGCGTACGCGTTCGCGATATGTTCGCATAGGCGCGAGGTGCGGCAGAAGTAAAAGCCGTGGTCGTTGTCGCTGAAAATGCCGTCCCACAACTGAATCGCAAATTCATATATAGCGATTTTACGTTTTTCGTCCGTTTGCGCGTATGCGACGACGCAGATGTTACCGCTCAGCAGATCCGCAAGCTCTCGTATGTTTGATTGCGCCTGCGCAAGTCTTTCATCGCCGGTGCAGATATTCACAAGCAGCTCTTCGCGCGTCGTCCAGTATGTGCCCTGCCTGTAGGCGTACTTTTTTGCTTTTTCATGGTCGTCGAGCGCGAACACTAAAGTCTGCGTTGCATTGTCAACGTACGATATCATCCTTTCCTCGTCGTATCCTCCTTTGTCCAAGGGCGTTTCGCACAGGGCTACTATGCGCGCTTTCAATTCCGGCGGTTCACCTGTGTTTAGCGATACGGCAAACAGCGCATGAGCCAAATTGCTCATTACAGCCGGCTCGTTCGGGAACTCTTTGTACACCGCCTCCCAAAGCGCAAGAGCATCCTTGATTTTGCCTAAGCGATTAAGCTCAATAGACTGCTCCATATACGCCGTGATCTTCTCGCGCTTGCGTATTTCGCCCACGCCGAGTAAATCGTCCACCGACGCGTCGTAGTACGCCGCTATCGACGGCAGCAGCGTGATGTCGGGAAAGTTTTCTCCGCACTCCCACTTGCTGACCGCCTGCGAGGTCACGCCGAGATGCGTCGCGAGCGCGTCCTGCGAGCCGCCGCGCTCCGCGCGCAGCCGTTTCAGATTTTCCGCCAACAGTATGTCCATATAGATTATCCCTCCGATATATTAAGTGGTGACTTGCAAATCCTGTCTATATTACACACCAAAATCGCCGCCTTGTAAATAACGGCGTGGTTGGATTTTGATTTGCCTTTGAAACCCGAGGTTGTAGGGGCGACGCGCGTTTGCGGCGTTTTGCCGCGGGATACGGGAAAAACGCGCGGGGGCGGCCAACGTCCGCCCCCGTCGCGCCTGCGGCGCGCTCCCCGTGCGCGCACGCACGTTTAATCATACGTCCGCGCGTTTACGCTCGGCGCCCGGCGCCGCGTTCTTCAATCGCTCCAATATCGACACAAAGCGCGGGTCGGAGCGCATTGGGGCATAGGGCTCGTAGGTTTCTAAACTCTCAATACGCGCCTCTATCTCGGTAACCAGCCGGTTTCCGGTGCGAGCTCCGACAATATCCTCCGTCGTATCTACCAGCGGAGACGTGCGCTTGAAGTCTCCGTAGGTCTCGAACGCAATTGAGTCTTTTGCGGAGCGTTCAAGATACGTGAAGGCTTCTTCAAACTCCCCGAGCCGCGCGTGCGCTCCCGCTATGCTCGCGCACAGCGCCTCTGTGCGGACGTTGTAAAAACCGTAATCGCCGTCCTCAAACACCGTATCGAAAATTTTGAGGGCTGTACGCCAAATTTTGATCTTCCACCTGTCGTCGCGCGAGCCTGTATGACAAATGCCTGTAAAAATGCAGTCAAGGTATACAAGTAAATTCTGCTGCGCTTGCGCAATCGCCTCGTCACCATTGAGCGCTATCATAAGCAGCTGCGGTGTTGTTACTAAGATGTGACAGGACATTTGCGCGTACTCTTTCGCCTTGTCGCCGTCGCCGAGCGCGTTATATAAACTCACCAAAACCTGAATCGCCGAAAAGCGGTACTGGTATGTCTCACCCGCCGCGCGTTCAAGAATTTCCTTGCAAAGCGCGATGATCCTGTCCGAATAGGCGTAATCGCCGGCAGTCTGCGCGTTCATCTGCAACGCATACGCGAGCTGCGTCATAACGGACAGCTCGCGCGGAAACTCCTTGTACGCGGCCTCCCACAGCGCGAGTTTTTCGGCCATACGGCCCTCGCTCATCAATTGAAAATCCTGCTCCATATACGCCGCGATCTTCTCCTTCTTGTGTATTTCGCCCACGCCGAGCAGCTCGTCCACCGACGCGTCATAGTACGCCGCAATCGCCGGCAGCAGCGTAATATCCGGAAAGCTTTCCCCGCGCTCCCACTTGCTCACCGCCTGAGAGGTCACGCCGAGATGCGACGCGAGCGCGTCCTGCGGGCCGCCGCGCTCCGCGCGCAGCCGTTTCAGATTTTCCGCCAACAATATGTCCATTATAGATGTCCCTCCGATATATTTAAGTAGTGACTTGCAAATCCTGATGAACATTAAACAACAAAAATGCCGCCGGTTCAATGGCGGCGTAGTTGAATTTTGGTTTACTTTTGAAACCTGTGGTTGTAGCCGGCGCCGGCGGCGCTACCTGTCCCGTAGGGGCGAACTGCGTTCGCCCGGGTTCCTTGGTTGGTGGTATCCCTTTTCGCCTGCGCGGCGGAGGGTCTTTGTCGCGCGCCGCGCGACAGGGACTTTTGGCAAAGGCTTTTTGACTGTCCATTTCGCCTGCGCGGCGGGCGTCCCCTTTCTTTATCGAAAGAAAGGGGCGAAAGAACGACCAAGGGAGAGGGATTTCGATTTCCCTCTCCCCTGGACCCCTCACCTTAAAGCGACACAAAGAG
>JAISAA010000290.1 GCA_031266955.1 Oscillospiraceae bacterium
GGTTTGACCGGAGCGGACGAGTCCTATTCCGTCTGGGTTGACGGCGACGCCGCGGCGGCGGAAGCGGAAGCGAAACGCGCGAGGATACATTATCTGAACTATGAGGCGCAAAGCCTTACGGCGGATGAGTTTAACGAGTTGATCGAATTGCTGCGCGAGGCGGCATAAAAAATTATTAAGGAGTTTGACAATGAAAATTTTTCACAGTATGCCATTGAGAGGCAAAACGCCGGCGGAAATCGAGTTCTCGAGGAGCTGGCAGCACGAGGCGGCGAAAAAGGCCGTTGCTACGACATTCGGCGTTCCTGTCGAGGAATGCGAAATCCTTGACACCTTCATCAAAGAGAACGTGCCTGAAAACGCAAACGCACTCTGGTATTTCGGCGAAGGTGTCCGGACGTATTTATCACAGACGGACGTTTTAGCGCTTGCGCCGGATTGGGCGGGCGCGCGCGGCTGCGTCGCGGAGAAGTTTGTCGCTGAATCTTATGATATTCCGGTTATTGTATTGGAATACAGGGGTGAGAATGGCTGATATTATCATTACCATTGTCGGCGCGGTGATTGCGGGGCTGGGGACGCTTGTCTCGCGGTATGTTATTCCGTGGCTGCGGGCGCGGACTGACGCGGAGACGCTTAACGCGGCGCTGACGGCTATTCGGGCTGTTGTTACGGCGGCGTACAATGAAGGCGTTAAGAACGGCTGGAACGGCGACACACAGAAGGCTTGGGCGATTTCCAAGGCGGCGGAGTTCGGGCTTGATTTGACGGAGGCGCAGTATGACGTTTTGAGGAAAAGCGCCGTCGCCGAGGTAAAGGGAATTGCGGCGGCTGTATATGCCGGAGAACTAAACGAAACGGAGGGTACAAGAATATGAAATTAGCTGTTTATGCTATCGCGCGGAATGAAATAGCGAACGTTGAGAGCTGGTATAAAAACATGAAGTCGGCGGACGGGGTTTTCGTTTTGGTGAACGGGAGCGGCGACGGGACGCAGGACAAGCTCCGGGAACTGGGGGCGACCGTGGAAGTCTTCGGCGAGGCTGAGTGTCAGACACGGGGGCTTTACATCAAAATCGACGGCAAGTTTTATCCGAATTTAGGCGCGCTGCGAAATAAGGCTTTGGGGATGGTGCCCGATGACTTTGACATCTGCGTACCGGTGGATTTAGACGACCGGTGGTCTCACGACGATTGGGCGAACAGCGTCAAGAAGGTTTGGATTCCGGGCCGTAGGCCCGTATTGACAGGATTGGTGAACCCGGCAGAGCCGGATTCAATCGGCGCGGGAACGGCACGCTACAATTACACTCATAACGTGAGCGGGGCTGTGGCGGATGGGAGTTATACGCACGACCGCATACACTCGCGGCACGGCTGGAGGTGGACAGGCTACGCGCACGAATGGCTAACGGAGATAGAGGGCTATACGCGTGGGATGTCGGTAACTCTGGATGCCGATACATATCAGTTCGCTTTCGGCCCGCACAGGTACAGCGCCAATTATTTGCCGCTGCTGAAAAAACAGGCCGAGCATATGCCGGAGTGCGCACGCGCCGCGCACTACTACGGGCGCGAGCTTATGTACAAAGGACGGTGGGACGAGGCAATCACGGAGCTCAAGCGTCATATATCCTTGCCGGACGCTTTTTGGGGCGAGGAGCGCGCCGCGAGCTGCCGATTCATATGCCGCTGTTATACGGCGAAGAAAGAATACGGGGCGGCGTGGCATTGGGCGAACAAAGCGGTCACAGAATGTGACACCATGCGTGAGCCGTGGGTCGAGGCTATGCGCGCCTGCGTATATCTTGACAACCCGCACGGCGTTATCTTTTACGGCAACGGCGCGCTGGGGGTAAAGGCGCGCACGGGAAGATACATCGAGGAGGCCGAGGCGTGGGGGTATTATCCTTACGAGGCGCTCGGCTGGGCTTACGAGAAGCTCGGCGACAGGAAAGCCGCCGCCGAGAGTTATAAGCAGGCGGCGCTCATCACCTCGGAGGGAAACCGGTTCGTTGCGAAGTTAGCGGAGTTTGTTTGACGGCGAGGACGAGGATTTTGGGAACGGCGGGCGAACACAGTTCGCCCCTACGGACGGGGGGGGCGTCGCGCCGTTGGCGCGTATCCCGTGCGCGGGGGAAACCCCTCCGGCGCGAAGCGGCAGAGGGGTTCGTCGGCGCGAATGCGCCGTTACCCGTGCGCGCACGCACGTTAAATGAAACACAAATTGATTGGCTTCGCCAATCAATTTTGGAGGAATTTTTTTGAGCGGAGAGCTTGTAAATCTGACGAAGCTTCAAGCGGCGCTTGAGAGTCAGCATAAGTACAACCCGAGCAGTCCGGTCGAAATCGAGTTGAAGCTGATAGCGCAGGCGCAGGAGCTGTTATACCGCGTATTGCTCAAGACATTGCAGCAAATGAACGTACAGGCGGTGGACGTGAGCGACGACGCGGCGGCTAAAGCCGCAGCTGCCGCAGCGGCAAACGCGCTGAGGCAGGCGCTTAGCGCCGTGACGGCGGAGGCCAACACGCGAGCGCAGGCTGTTTCGGCTGTAGCGGACGCTGTTGAGGACGAGCGAGACGCACGGATGGATGCGGTATCGGACGAGGCCGACGCGCGCGTCGCCGGGGACAGCGCCGAGAACCAAGCCCGAAACGCGCAGTTTAACGCCATACCCGGCTATGGCGGCACGGGGTACGGACTTTCGCAGAATGATTTTACGGACGCTCTCAAAGCGCTTTTGGAAAGTGCTCTGCAAGCTGTGGCTACGAGCGGAGGCGCGCTCAGCGGCGACGGGACGACGGTAAATCCGCTGGCGGTTACGCTGCCGGCTCCGCCCGTTCCCGCAGCGCCGACGGCTGACGGAGAATATGTGTTGACGGTGAGCGGCGGGGTTGCGTCGTGGACGGTGACAGGAGAATGATTAAATTATGACGATATTGTGGATTCCTCCCTGATCGGGCTTGACGGAACCCGGCGAATAGTGTAATATTTGGTCTGCGGAAGGCAGCGGGACGGTTCGCCCCCTTCATTCCCCTGACGGCTTGCCGGACAGGGAAACAATGAAAGGGGTGGTGCGTATGTCGGTGTACGAGGCTCTTGTGTTGGCAATAGAGATCGCGGCTCTCATAGTCGCGGTGTTGAGTTACATCAGAGACGACGATGACGATAAACGAAAGTAACCGCCCCCCTCTCAAGAGTGCGGTTACTTTCTAACCTGCGTTTTTGGGCGAACCGTTTCGGTTTGCCTTCCGTCCATATTAAAACACTATTCGTTGCGGATGTCAATAGTCTGCGGCGATATTTTTTTAATTATGGAGAAAATCTTTTATGTACTTGGCGTTATCGAAGAAACTGCCTAAGAAGCGGATCGAGGTACAGACCGAATTTGCGGGGCTGGATCACAGACCGGGGCGGCCTGACGGGTCTGTATACGATATGCGTAATCTGACTGGGCGCGATTATCCCGTGCTTGCCACGCGGTCGCGGCGCGCGTATATGGGGCATATCAACAATATAAACGGCTTTGGGTATTTCGACAAGCCGTTTTGGGTGAGCGGCACGCAGTTTATTTACGACGGCGAATACAAGGGCAACGTGAGCGCCGGGCGCAAGACATTTTCTGAAATAGGCCAAGTTATCATCATAATGCCGGACAAGCTGTATTACAACATCGCGACTGACGACTTCGGGTCTATCGACACCGTATGGTCGGGGCGCGTATCTTACGAGGACGGGACATACGCGGGGCAGCCGGCGATCGCGAACACTATGCGCAGTCTCGGCGCGGCGTTTCCTTATGAGGTTATGGACACCGTTGTCATCAGCGGCAACACGGGCGATTTTATTGTTGACGACAAGCCGCAGGGCGTGACCGTTATAGAGGTATCGCCGGATAAGATGAGCCTTAAATTCGGCGAGAATACATTCTCCAAGTTAGGGCAGACGACGGCAGCCGTCAGCGTCAACAGCACTATGCCGGATATGGATATCATATTCGAGTGCGGGAACAGGCTTTGGGGAGCCAAGGGCGACGATATTTTCGCGAGCAGGCTTGACGATTTCCGGAACTGGAATACGTTCTTCGGGGTCGCCACGGACTCTTGGGGGCAATCGAGCCGGTCGCGCGGGGATTTTACCGCGGGGATAGCGTACAAGGGCTATCCGACGTTTTTCAAGGAGCAGGAGATGTTCCGGGTATATGGGAGCTCCGCGCTCGATTTTGACCTTTCCTCCGAGGGGCACATCGGAGTACGCGAAGGGGCGGGGCGTAGCTTGGCTATCGCCGCCGAAGCGCTGTTCTACTACTCCCCTGACGGGTTCGCCGTGACCTACGGCGGAACGCCGCAGCTGGCGGGCGCGCCGCTGGGTGACAACCTTAAATATGTATCGGTCGTCGGGGCCGGGGATTCTACGCGCTACTGGGCGAGCACTGTTGACAGCGACGGGGTGCGGCGGCTTTACGTATTCAACACCGCGCTTAACCAATGGTATATCGAGGACGCGTTTGACGCTTTGGCTTTCGACTACGACAAGGGGCGGATATTCGGGGCGCAGACGTCGGGCGACTGGTGGATAATGGGCGAGCAGGCGACGCCGCTGCCGGAGGGCGCGACTATTGAAGCGCCGTTTGAGAGCTTCGCCGAGCTTGCGGATTACACTACGCGGGACACGAATAAGCGGAGCCTTAACAAGGTATTGCTGGAGATCGACTTTCCGGGTACCGTGGAATCTTGGGTGCGCGTGTGGATACGGTATGACCATTTGGGCGAGTTCGAGCGATTATGCGAGATAACGCCGAGAGAGAAGCGGGCGCACAAAATACCGATAATCCCGAGACGGCGAGACCATTTTCAATTAAGGCTGACGGGCTTCGGCGACTGGCGGGTATATAACCTGACGTATTTGTATCTTGATAATGGTTGGAACAGAAGCGCGAACGGCGGCATCGAAACTAATTAGGGGGTAAGATAAAATGGCAACAGCAGCTGAAATTGCGTTCGCTACGGCGAAAATGCACGGGGCTACAGACGCGCAGGCAAAGGCGGCGGCGGCGAGTGCGGGGGGTTCGGCGGGAGCGGCGACTACGCCTGTCGCGGTTGCGACGCCCACACCGACGACAACGCCCAAGGCGACCGTACAGGCGCCCTACGACGTATACACAACGCCGATCGGTACAATACCGAAGGTCGTAACGCCAACACCGGTGACGACTCCGACGCCGGCGGCCAGTGCAAATACGGGCGGCAGCTCCTCGTCTTTCACTTGGCAGCAGGCGGAGGCGGCGTATAAAGCCAATCCGACGACGGCGGCGATATTCAATTACGGGGGCTTCGCGGCTGTCGCCGATTACTATGCGAGTATAGGCAACACGGCGGCGGCGAACAACGCGAACGCTTTTCGAGATCAGAAGATCGCGGCGAGCTCACCAATCACTTGGGACGTGAACGGGCAGAGCGTCACCGGCGTTTCGACGTCGCAGAACGCCGCAGGATACGTACCGACGACGCCGAGCGTTCCCGCGACGCCGAGCGTCGCGTTGCCTTACGATGTGCCGGTGACGACTCCAACGAGCTCGATACCCTCGGCGATCGGGCTTGTGCCAAACGGAACTGCCGGCGTCAACGGGACTGATACGCGGTATTCGACCGACGCGTCTGGCAAGAGCGTGACGGGAGGCGACGCGCCGAAGATAAGCGACCTTCTCGGCGTCGCGGCGGGCGGCACTCCGGATTTATTTGACCCGCTTGTGTCTCTATACACAAGCGGGCAGCTCAGCTACGAAGGACTTCAAGTTGGGATCGCGCAGGCAACGGCGTTTATAAACGCACAATCGGAATTCGACGCGGCGACGGCGGAATACAACGCCGCGCAAAAGCGCGGGGACACGGCGGCTATGCAGAAGGCGCAGGCACAGCGAGATCAGGCTATGCGCGACGCCACGAATATTGTACAGAGCTCCGGCGGACTCATAAACGATCCGCTGTATGCCGACGGCTCCGGACGCACGCTAAATCTCAACGAATGGCTGAGGCGTTACGGGGTGTCGGAGCCGGTGACTGAGCAAGCGGCGATGACCGCCTCGAATGCGAACCCGGCGTCTTACGGCACTTTACCCGGTCAAGGCTTCAGCGATACGGCTCCGGCGATGGTCCGGGATATGTATCCGATAAATTCCGACTACGGCGGGGCGAACTCTACGGGGCCTGTAGCCGACAGCAACGCGCTGGAGCAGGCGGTGAGCGATGTTGTGGATTTCAACGACAACGCGACGGATCTACTGTACAACTCACCGGAATATCAGGCGCAGCGCAAGGCGCTTGAAATTGACCTGCTGCGGGCGTATCAGAATATGATCGGTACGCGCAGCGGGGCGAGCGGCGTCGCGGGAACAAATACAATGTCTGCACTCGGGCAGATGTACAATCAGGCGTACGCCGATTTGTACGACGTCATCCCGCAGGATATTGCAAACCTTTACGGGCGCGCGGTCACGGGGCTTGACGCAGTGAGGCAGTACGAGAACGACGCCTACGCGCAGGGCGCGGATACGCGTGATTACGACACGGGCGTTTATCAATGGCAGTACGCGCAGAACAAGGACAACTTCCTGACCGACCGGAACTTCCAATACTTACTCAACCGCGACTGGATCGCCGACCAGCGCTACGCTGATGAAACGGCGTGGAACCGGGCGATGGCGGAGCGGCAGCAGGCGTTCAACGAGTGGAGCAACACTTACCGCAACGCGGACGGCAGCGCGATGAGCGCGGCGGAATTCGCGCAGGCGCAGCAGCAGTTTAACAACGCGCAGGCGCTGGCGGAGCAAGAGCGGCTTGCGCTGCTCGCGTCGGGGCAGTATTACGCATATATGCAAACGGGAAGCTCGGGTGGTGGCTCAGGCGACGGACTTGGACTTAATGATTATGACTGGGCAATGGGTGACGGCACGGGTGAAACGCCGACAATTGAATTCACGAGACAGATGCAGGCGGCATATACTCAGGGTTTACAGAATTTACAGGACGGGCAATCGGCGAAGAACGTGCAACAGAGTTTAGAGACTCTTGTATCACAAGGAGTTTTAACGGCGGCTCAGGCGTCACAAGTTGGGGATATGCTGGGGGTATCAATAGTGTAATTCTAATTTGACATTTTGCGTCGAATAGTGTATATTTTTGGCGCGGAAGGCAGCGGGACGGTTCGCCCCCCTCATTCCCCTGACGGCTTGCCGACAGGGAAACAATGAAAGGGGTGATGCGTATGTCGGTGTACGAGGCTCTTGTGTTGGCAATAGAGATTGCGGCGCTCATAGTCGCGATATTGAGTTACATCAGAGACGATGATGACAACGATGACGATAAACGAAAGTAACCGCCCCCAGCCTAAGAGTGCGGTTACTTTCTTTGTAACTTAGCGTCTCCGGGCGAACCGTTTCGGTTTCGCCTTCCGCACCAATAATAACGCTATTCGCCGCGGATGTCAAGTGTCTGCGGCGAATATTTTTTTAGAGGTTGATATTATGACTGATACGAGAAATTTAGCTGAAAGATTGGCGGCGGCGAGGGCGGAGCTTGCGGCGAAGACGGCAGCGGCGGCGAGGGCGCGGACGCCTGTGCCGGGCGTTGGGTTGGCGGGTGTCGCCTCTGCGGTCGGGGCGGCGACGAACGCGGCGCGGGCGGTTGCGGGGGCGGACGTCGGCGCGGGTGCGCCGTTCTCCGTGCGCGCGCGCACGTTAAATCAAACGTCCGTCCCGGCAGGGACGGCGCAGACATTTCCGGAGAGATTACAGGCGGCGGAGGCAGAGTATAGGCGGAAAATTGCCGCCGATACTATTTCCGGGCTTGACGCGCGGGTGCTTGTGCAGCAGATCGTTGACGAGAGCTTTGCGGGGCAGAGCACGGCGAACACGCTTAAATCTGAGATTTTCCCACAGATTGACGTTATGAAAAGTTATTCGCGGAGCGGCGTTGAACAGTTTGCGCGGGAGGCTGTCACTCGCGCAACGCCCCTACCGGGTACGGTGGCGGCGCTTGGAGGTATCGTTACGGGGCTGTACGGCGCGCAGGAGAAGAAGAACGCGGCGGAGGCGAGTAAGCGCGCGGCGGCGGGGATGCAAGCGCGTGAAACGAATCCTGTAGGGTATGCGCAGTATTTACAGGCGAATAGGTTGACGGAGCGTGCGGCGGCAGTTAACGCGGGTGCGGGGCAACCCGTAGGGGCGGATGGCAATCCGCCCGTTACGTCCGGTATTGCGGGCGGATCGCCATCTGCCCCTACGAGCGCGGCGACGATGGATCGTCTTGTTTCGGAATGGGAGGCGGCGGAGAGCCATGTGCGGAGTTTAGAACAGAGCGCGCCGGCGAGTGTGCCGCAGCAGTATCGCAAACTTATGGGGGCTGCCGGGACAGCGGAGGTCAGCGCGGCACGGGCAGAGGCGGAAGCGCGGCATAAAGAGCTTGTCGATTACGCGAGGGAGCACGGGTTTTATGACGGGACTTCGTTTGGCGAGGGTGTGAAGTATCTCGCAGCCAAGACGTATAACGGGCTTAAAAACGCGCTGGGCGGCATTGGAGCCTTCGCTTGGGAAACATCGAACGACGCGCAAATCAGTACGCTGGCGCGAGAGAGCGCCGCGAATCCCTTTAGCCAAACAAACGCGCAGATCTTGCCTGACGCACTGGCGCGTATCGACCGCCAAGGCGAGGCGCTTGACAAACAGGCGGCGCGAGTGGAGCAACGGGCGCAGACTATCGCGGATAAGTACGACGAGCAATATATGCCGGGCGCTTTGCGGTTTGCGGGGAGCGCGGCGGAGTCTGTCGGCGGTATGGCTCCGACTATAGCGCTGAATTTAGCTTTACCGGGTGCGGGTGGCGTGCCGGGGCTCGCGGCTATGGGGCTGAGCGCGGCGGGAAACAGCGCGGCACAAGCTTACGGCGAGGGCGCGTCACACAACCAAGCTATGGTCTACGGCGCGTTGAGCGGGCTAACCGAGATCGGAACAGAGCTCTTGGGCGGCGCTATACTTAAAGGCGCGGGGGCGCTGGCGACGCGCATAGGCAACGCCGCGCCGAAGACCGCGGCGGCGATGGCGAGATTCGCGAATTACCTTGACAACGGGATAGGTTCCGTGTTCCCGACGGGCGTGCGCAATCTCGGCGGCGTCGTGAGCGAGGGGCTTGAAGAAGCGGTTTCCGCTATCGCCGATCCGTTTCTGAGGCGCATTACATACGACCCGAATGCAAGAGTAAACTGGACGGACGTCGGGACGGACGCGGCGCTCGGCGCTGTTGTCGGCGCGTTCCTCGGGGGAGCCAGTAAGGTTAAAAACAACCTTATTACAATAGTTGAGCAAAATTATATGACTACAAAAATTATGCAGAAGATGAACGCGACGGAGCCGACGATACCCAATTACGCGGCGTATGCGGGGCTTGTTGACGAGCTCACGGAGCAGGGGCTGAGTAAGACGAATCAAGTTAGGCTGAATAATACACTTAACAAGCTGACGCGGAGAGTCGAGGCGACGTTCGAGAACGGGGCGGAGCTGCGTCCGGGCGCGGAGGGCACGGCGCAGGGTGCGGCGCAGGGTTCTACGATGTACAGCGCGATGTATCGCAATCCGGCGGCGAGCGTTGAAGCGTTTTATGATTTCGCGATAAGCAACAGGGAAAATCCGAACGAGCTAAACAAGAGCTTCTATACGTACGAGACGCCGGAGGGAAGCACTGTTGATTTGCCATTCGACGCTGCTTTGCACTTAAAGGACAGTCATAATCTGACCGGCGCGCAAGTGGCGTCACTGCTCGGCAGCGTTGACGACATTCGGGCTTGGGCGAAGGCGTCCGACGTCAACAGCAATTACGACGGAACGCCTTTGAAAATTATCACGGAGGCCAACGGCAAACACGCCGGAATTCTTTTAGAAGCGCTTCCAAACGGCAGAGTTTTTGTCCGCACGGCGTTTTTCGGGACCGACAACGGACTTGCCGATTGGATAAGAAAAAGCGACCCCCGCGCGCTCACATCCGACAGTAACGTCGGCGAGTATTTCGCGGGCAATCGCCTTTCTTTGGGCGATATGTTATCACAGTTCAGAAGTGATGTCAATACCCAAAACACGGAAAATTTACAGGCACAGCGCGGCAATATTTCGCAGACGCTTGACCGTCTCGCGGCGGCCTCGGGAGTTAAGTTCAACATCGTGGATAACCTGCAAGCGCCGGAGGGCGCGAGCGAGAGCGTGCGGGGAAGCGTGATAAATGGGTATTACGACCCTGTTACGCGTGAGATATACCTGAATAGAGGGCTCGATAGGACAGGGCGCGGCGTGCCGCGCCCCTACGGGGACGTCGATTCCGCCATACTGACTACGGCGATACACGAAATCACGCACGACATTCAGCAGAAGGACGCGGCGTTTCACGCGGAGCTTGCGGACGCCGTGCGCGGGCTTATGGGTGCGGAGGCGTTCGACGCCGCGCTGAACGCATTGCCGAGCGCGTACCGTACAATGAATGCGGAGACGCGCGAGGCGGAGGTCGTCGCGAATTTCTTGCAAGAGACGCTCGGGAACGAGGACGCAGTGAACCGTATGCTCGCGGAGCAGCCGGGCGCGTTGCGGCGTGTGCTGAACGCCATTCGGGAATGGATCGCGAATGTCATATCACGGCTTACTCAGAGCGCGGGAGACCGGGATGTTGCTATGCGGCTGCGGGTGTTAGAGGTGCGGTTTGCGGAGATGATGAAGGGCGCGACAACCTCCGGCGGCTCCGCCGCCACCTCCTTCACAGAAGGAGGCGTGGACGGCGGGTTAACCGTAGGGGGCGGCGTTATGTACAGCCTGTCCGACGCAGACGCGACTGAGAACAAGCGGACTGTGGCCGCTATGGAACCGGTGGCGGCGCTTACGGGGGATGAGTTCAGGGATGAGAAGGGCACTTTGCTTGAAAAAGTTCAGAGCTTTTTCAGGCGTACAGGCAATATTGAAAATCCCGATATAGGGACAATTGAGGTTTCGCGCAATAATATACGGGACAGTCTTTCGCACGGGTACGGAAGCGATAAGATCGCGGCGTTTGCCGCAGTTCCCGAAGTATTGCGGCAGGGTAAAATTATCGGCGGTGAAGATAATCGCGGCAACAGCGGCTTTGATTCATTTATCGTCGCCGCGCCTGTGACAATAAAAAACACGCCGTTTTTTGAAGGCGTGATTGTCAGAAGAAACATTGAGAATGGTGTGCAACGGTATTATGTACACGAGGTATGGGCGGAAAATAGCGAAGCGGACGCCCGTTCACAAACGTTGTCCACCGCCAACGACGGCAACCGACGCGGCGCGTCCGCTCCTACGCTGAACAGTGTACTCCGTGAATTGTGGAATGTCAAGCGGGAAAATTCAGGCGGCGGCGACGTTATGTATTCCGCCGCCGATTCGCGGTATACGCAGTTGTATGATTCATACCCGAAAGAGCGCGCGGAGGCGCTTTCTGACAGCGCGCGCGGGCTTTTTGACGACGCCTGGGCGGGGATAGCGAACAACGAGGAATTGACGCTTGACGAATCGCGGAGGCTTGTGGATTACGCGCTGGAGCAGGCGGAGGCGTTTGGGCGCGCGATGAGCGAGGATATTGAAAGCACTGGGACATCCGGCGATGCCGCCCTTTCCGCGTCGGACAGGCTCGTTAGTTTTTACGACGGGTCGAACGAGGATTACGGCGATAAGAAAGCCGAGGCGGCGCTAAGAAAGGCTGCGGTGGCACATCAGGCGGCGCTATCGGGATTGGACGCGGGAGAGGCGAACGCGGATGTTGAGGCGGGGGAAACCACGGGGGCGCCTGCGGTCGCCCAAGCAAGGGCAGAGGCAAGCCCCGCCCCTACGGACGGGGGGATCATGTCTGACGCCGATATGTCCGCGCGTGCGCGGCGCGTTCTTGATATGGAGCCGCGTAAGGTCAAACCGCGCGGCGCAATCAGCGAAAACGCGGCTGAAGAACTCGCGCGCTCGTTTGGTGCAATGGAGAACGAAGACGACGGGCGTACCGCGCTGCTACCGGTAAAAAGCGTTGGAAAAATACTACGAAATCGCGGATTCGATATTTCGACAATATTCCGAGACATACCCGAGCTATACGAAACCGCACTTCCTGCGTGGTCGGAGCCCGAGACGCGGCGCGAAGGGCACAAGGAGCACAGTAATATAAAGGCATATCATAATTACGTTAACGTGTTTACAGACGGTGGCGGCGAATACTACATACGCTTTACCATAACGGAAATGAACGCAAAGCCACACCAAACGGGAGAGAATTTTATCCACGGCACGGCAATCAGCGATGTCGGAATATACAAAAAGAGCAATTCCCTTGGTGAATCCGGAGTTCATCTCCCGGGCACTTCAGGCGAACCGCTCTTTACGGACACAAGACTACAACAATTTTTCGATTCTGTCAATACCCAAAATGAAGAAATTTCGGAAACGGCGGACACGACCACGCCGACTGAGACAAGAGCCCCCAACCCCCGGCGCGGAGCGCCACCCCCTTCTGAGAAGGGGGCAGAGCCTGTGAAGAAGCGCACCACGCCAACGGAACGGACGGCGCGGCGCAAGGTCAAGGCAAAACCGAAGACCGAGACCGCGAAAGCGCCGACGGCGGCGCAAAAGGCGGCGGCGCGTGATAAAGCCGTTAAGCGTTTGGAAAAAGAAAACGACAGAGTCGCCGCCGAGAATCGGCGTTTGCGCGATACATACAGTAAGGCCAAAGGAACAGACCTCAAACAGGAAACGGTGCAATTTACCGCCGATAGGGTTTTGGCGGAGTTCGGGATAAAGCCGGGCAAGTCGAAAACGGAAGTCCGGCGGATGTTTGAGGATATGCGGCTGTACTTACGTACTCACGCGAAACCGAGCTTTGAACATTTCGAGTCTATGGCCTATGAGACGGCGCAATATATCGTCAAGCGCGTTTCGCCTATGCCGAATATGAGGACGGCTACGGATGTTGAAATTGCCGAGGCGAACGCGGCTATGGAGATGGCTTACCGTGAGCTGGCTAATGATATTCTCGGGATGTTTGACGCTATGACGAACGGGAAGCTGGCAAAGGTCACGCGGGCGGCGGAGAATATTGACGAGGCGACCCGGCGCTATAACGAACTCGTTGATACGTATGGGGCTTATGAGCCGGGAGAAACGCCGGCGCGGGATGTCAAGGTTCCGAAAAACACGGGGCACTTGGGCGACGACGCGTTTGTGCGGCGAGGCGCGCGCAACGCCGCGGAGGCGGCTGTTACCGCAGACGAGACCGTCAAGCTCATTGAGGAAGAAATAGTAAACGGAGTGTTTACGGATACGAGCGAAGCTCAGAAGCCGCTTATGGAAGACGCACGGACGCGCGTAACTACGGACACGCTCGACGCGCAGATCGGACGGCTCGACGCGATATTCGACGAACGCAGCGAGAAGCAAAAGCCGCTTTCCTCGCAGGAGCTGGCGGACTTCTTCGAGCTGTATAAACAACTCAACACGGCGGGACGGCACAAAGACGCAGTGGACGTTATGGCGAAGCTGGCGATGTTCGGTACGTGGGCGGGGCGCTCCGTGTCGGCGTGGCGTATCCTGAAAGCCCTCGGGCCGGGCGGCGAGCTCAGTAAGTTGGATTCTGTATTGAAGCGCTTCAATAAATTCGACGGCGGCGATTATGAGCTGCCCGACTTCATACGCGACAAGATACTCGGCAACGAGGAGCAGGGCATCCCGCCGCTCGATATGGAGGACGACGATGCGGTCGCCGCCATAGAGGCGGAGTTCATCGACTGGCTTGCCGCGCGCAAGCCCGCCACGCGCCGCGAGAAGTTCCGCAAATGGCGGTACGTTGCCATGCTCACAAACCCTGTGACGTGGACGCGCAACTTTACCGGAAACGCGCTCATGGCCGCGCTGAACGGAGCTTCCAAACCCTTAGAGCGCGCAATGCAGCGGGTGCTCCTGCCGAAGGGCGAGCGCACGGCTACGACGCAGCGTGCCACAAAAGAAACGCGCGCATACGCCGAGAAGTCATACGCCGAGATAGCGGACATACTGCGCGGCGACGACCCGGCGGACATAAGTGCCCGCGTCCGGGCAAAACGGATGCAGTTCAAGAACGGGATAGCCCGCGCTATGGACGAGCTGACGGACGCCGCTATGAACGGCGTGCCGCAATCGGAAAAGAGCGCGATCAAAAAGGTGCTCTCGCTGCTGTCGGACAGCAAGTTCCTGAAGATGTACTACACGAACGCGCTGTCGAACTACATCACGGCGCGGGGTATTGACATCTCAGACGGTAGCGCAAAGAACACGGCGAGCCTCGACGCCGCGAGGCAATACGCCATAGACGAGGCGCTGCGGTTGACGTACCGGCAAGACAACAAGTTCTCGAAACTCTACAATAAGCTGACCTCCGCGTTCCTCACGGGCGCGGGAGAATCGGGCTTCTCCGACGAGCTGCGTATGATACTTCTCGGGGGCGCGCTCCCTTACGCCAAGGTGCCGTCGAACATCCTAACGACGGCGCTGAACATCACGCCTGCGGGGCTTATCTACGACATTGGGCGAATCGCGCACCAAAGCTGGGACGTACGCCACGGCAAATCTCTGCCGCCGAACGCGCGGGCGCTCGCGATAAGCAGACTTGCGCAGAGCGTCGCCGGGAACACGCTGTTGACGGCGCTCGGGATATTCGGCTCGCTTATGGGCGTTATCCGCATAAAGCTTCCGGACGACGACAAGGGCGATTCCGACTACCAGAGCTGGCGCAGGGGTTACTCGCTTGAGATTTTCGGTATGTCTATCCCGCTTGGATGGGCGGCTCCGCTGTCCGTGCCGCTGTTCGTCGGCGCGGCGGCGACGGAGGCCGTGCAGGGCAAGCTGTCAAAGCTCGGCGGCGATGACTCGTTATTCGGCGTGGTGGGTACAATTGCGGCGGGAATGGCCGACCCGCTATTTGAAATGTCTATGGTCAAGGGCGTCAACGACCTGTTGCGCGGCATACGCTACTCCGAGAACGGCGGGACGCTGTTATTGGGGCTGGCGGCGTCGATGGCGGAAGCGTACTATGAACAGGCGTGGCCGTCTCTGGGCGGACGCCTCGCCTCTATATTCGACGCCGCGCAAAGGCGCACGACCGCCAACCCGGAAAACGAAATCCCGGATGGTCTGGAGCGGGCGCTGCTTTCGATGGCGTACAGGATACCGGGCGTCAGGAACATGGTGCTGGAGCCGAAGGTAGACGTGTGGGGACGCGAGATACGCAGCGAGGATACCGCGCTGCGCATACTCAACAATCTGCTGCTGCCCGCGTCCATAAGCCGTATAGAGGAACCCGCGTTCGACGAGGAACTCGGGCGGCTGTACGAGACGTTCTCCTACGTTGAGCGCGGCTCCGCCGCGCTCACTGATAATATCCGTGCCGCGCTCGCGCGCGGCAATGAGCGGCTCCCAAAGGGCGTTGACGCAGAACAGGCGGCGCAGCTGCGCAATATGGTATACCCGTCTGCCGCGCCGCAGACGTTCACATTCGAGGGTGAGAGCGGGCACAGGCTTGACGATAAAGATTACACGAAGCTCGCGCGCGCCACGGGGAAGCTAAAATACGAGCTCACGAACGAGTTCATAAACAGCGACGTTTACGAGCAGCTTTCCGACGTCGAGCGGGCCGAAGGTCTTGACAAGATATACCGCTACGCGAACAGTATTTCGCGGTACGAGATGTTCGGCGACCGCGTGAGCACTACCAAGTCCGATATATCGGCGCAGGTCTACGCGAAGATTTCGGGGCTCTCCGTCGGCGAGTGGGTATCTGTCCGAAGCCGGCTGAGCGCCGACGCGCCGGCGGGGTCCACAGACGAACAGAAGCGGGCGTTTAAGGCTGACAAGGCGGAGTTTCTTATCGGTCTCGGGCTTAATGACGAGCAGACATATTTCACGGCGGAGAACATCAGCGGGTTCGGCGTGACGACTGAAAATCTTGATATGCTCATCGACAACAAGGTGCCCCCGGCTGAGTATTTCGAGATGTACGCGAAATACGGGAACAACTACAAGCCGGCGGCTGACCCGGAGCTTATCAGGAGCGAGCTGCGACTGAACGGCGCGACGGCGAGGGAGTATTGGAACCGGGCGGCGATCTCTGACCTAAACCTCGCGAGCCGCGTCACGGGGAAGCTGAACGCGATCCAAGAGATATCCGGGCTCGCTTTGGGGGACGATAAGAAAATCGCGCTCGCCTCCGCGCTCGGTATCGGCGTCAACGCGAACGATATACAAGAGGCGCTTGACGTAGGTATCTCCGCTGACGACGCGCTGCGGTACGCCGTAATGCAAGACGCCTACGCGAGCATTTCCAAGGCTTTGAGCCCGGCTTCGCCGGGCTCACGCATAACATCCGTGCCGCGCGAGAGCGCGGCAAAGGGCAACAGCAGCAGTTTAACTGCTATGATGTTTGCCATTGACGGATTGGACGATCCGAAATACACGGCGGAGCAGAAGGCGGCGCTGTACAATGTTTTCCCGATGTATCAGATAATCCCTGTCAACGCGGACGTCGAGGATATTGAGGGGCTTAAAAAGGCGGGCGTGCGCGACTGGCTGCCGCTGCGGGCGAAGTGGGTTGAGCTCGGGGAGAACGGGGACGAGGACAGCGCGAAGAATTACAAGTACGCGCTGTGGCTGTATCGCGAGAGCGGTTACAAGGTGGCGACGCAGGAGGCTATTGGGAAGGCCGTCAATTCGAGCGCCTATCAAAGCAGCGACGCATATGCCAAGGCGGTTTACAAGGGGGCTGTACTGGAGAGCTACGGGCTTTGGAGCTTGTGGAACGAGTGGACGGATTACAAGCGAGGGCTGGCTAAGGCGAATGGGAAAACGAGCATAAGCAGCGTGGCGGATATCAATACGGCATTGGGGTATTTTGAGAGGAAGCGGGGGAAGCTGACGGATACGGAGAAGAGGGTGCTGTTTGCGTTTTCTACGGGGACTAAGGCGAGTACGGCGAGCGTTGTAAGTTGGGGGAAGGAGGCGCTGGGGAGATTGAGGGTGGCTTAGGCATTGAACTTTTTTACATTATTTTTTACATTGTTTGTTGTGGCTTTTTGTGGGTTTGGGTGGTGCTGAGGGGATAGTGCGGATACGCGAGGTAAAAGAAATCCCCTTGCAACCGTAAGGCTTGCAAGGGGATTTTGATTGGAGCGGGTGATGGGAATCGGACCCACACGGCCAGCTTGGAAGGCTGGTGTTCTACCACTGAACTACACCCGCGTATCCCGCCGCCGAATACGGCAACAGGCTCCCGATAACGTATTTGCGCTAATATATCACACCGCAGCGGCGCCGTCAAGATAAATATTGCGAAAGCGCCGCCCGGCTTTTTCTTGCTTTTGCTATCGCAATGGGTTAAAATGAGCCCGGTAAAAATTATATTACGGGAGGTTTTATTGATGAAGCTTACATATGATATTGGCGCCGCCGGCCCGGAGGGGACGGTTTTTAACAACCACGCCGATTTCTGCGTCGGCACGGGGCGGATAGGGCTCGCGCTGCAACGGGAATATTTCGAGCAGCTGAAGCTTGTCCAAGAGCGCATCGGCTTCAAGTACATCCGGGGGCACGGGCTGTTCAACGAGGACATGGCGATCCTGCAGGTTCGCCGCGATTTTACGGACCCCGGCGCCGAGCCCGTCGTCGAATACAACTTCACATATCTCGATCTCGTGTTCGACGGCTATTTGGAGCTCGGTATCCGCCCGTTTATCGAGCTCGGCTTTATGCCGAAGGCCATCGCCTCCGGCGAGCAGACCGTGTTTTACTGGCAGGGCAACGTCACGCCGCCGCGCGACTACAGCGACTGGACGGCGCTCGTCCAAGCAACGCTGCGCCACCTCCTCGCTCGTTACGGTGAGGACGAGGTTCTCACATGGCCCGTCGAGGTCTGGAACGAGCCGAACCTCGCGGGGTTCTGGAAGGACGCCGACCTCCCGGAATATCTCAAACTGTTCAAGGAAACGATCCTCGCCGTCAAGGAAGTTAACCCGCGCCTGCGCGTCGGCGGCCCGGCGATCTGCGGCGTGGACGATGAGAATTGGCTGCGCCGCTTCCTCGACTTTGTCAAGGCCGAAAAGCTGCCGCTCGATTTTATAACGCGTCATTTGTACTGCATCGGCAATCCGGAGCCGAGCGGACGCTACGGATACCCCATACTGCGCCCCCTCGCGGACGCCTGCGGCGAGACGGAGCGCAGCCGCGCGCTGATCGACGCTTATCCCGAATTCCGCGGTATGGAGATGCACGTCACGGAGTTCAACACCAGCTACAGCCCGCGCACGCCGCTCCACGACACGAACCTCAACGCGGCGTACACGGCGTTCCTGCTGTCAAAGCTCGGCGACGACAACGCGAGCTACAGCTACTGGACGTTCGGCGACATTTTTGAGGAGCAGGGCGTTCCGTTTACGCCGTTCCACGGCGGCTTCGGCCTCGTCGCGAACGGGTGTATCACAAAGCCGGTGTTTTACGCGTTTGAGTTTTTTAAGGCGCTCGGGCGGGATAAATGCGTATTCAGAAGCGACGAGGGCGTTATTACGGAACAAAACGGCGCATTTAGGGGCGTGTTTTGGAACTTAAAGCGGGAAGAGCTTGCGCTGGACTTGAAGCTTCCGCTGAAAAACGCGTCTGTAATTATAAAAATGGTGGATACTGTCGTCTGCAACCCGCTGAAGGTCTGGCACGATATGGGCGAGCCCGCGAACCCGTCCCCGGCGCAGACGTCTCTTCTGCGTGAAGCCGCAAGGCCGCAGATCACGTCGGCGCGGACGGAGGACGGCGCGCTTTCCCTGACGCTGATGTCCGACGCGCTCGTGTATTTCGAGGCGCGCGAGGCGCCGATAGCTTCCGACTGGGGCTTTGATTACGACCGCGCGGATAAGGCGTGGGATTGAAGCCGCAGCGCGACCAATGCTGCTATAAACGCCCGTCAACCGGAGGCCGCGCAAGGATGACGAACGTAAAAAAGGCATTTAGTGCGATACTGTCCGTTGTGATTGTTTTTCTGTTATTATTTTCTCTCTTCTTTTTCGCCTATTTTATGCCCGTTAAAAACGAGCATGACAAAATCGCGGAATTGCCCTCTCACAATTTGCGCCTTTTCATTGAGGAATATGCAGAAGCTCAGGACAGTGACATGACAAGAGCGGATATCTTAACGGCGCTGAATAACGATACCTTTGTCGGAAGCCGGGGGTACAGTTATTTATATGACGATGAACACAGCTTGTTTATGAAGCTGGGTACGGACACGCGTTTTTGGGACAGCAGCGGAAAGGCGACTTATTCTATTGGCGAATATGCCCGGTTCCGTATGTATTACGCCGATCCCGGCGACCCTCTTAGACGCGCGCTGGGTCTGGGCCCGATATATTGCTGGGTCTATGAATTATCCGACAAAAAATCGAATATAGTCGGAACGATCGCTGAGTCTCGTTATTGGTTTTTATATCAATACAGTCCTTTTGACGTGGAGGTATCCATTGTCTCCGCGTCATTGCAGTTGGCTTTCGCGCTTGCGATATATACCGTTCCCCTCATAGCCTGTCTTTTTTGGCGCAGTAAGAAGGTCATATTCTGCGCGATTGGCGTCTACGTTTTGATCGGTGTTGCAAATACGGTGTATTATCTTGCCAACTATCCGTGGCTGTTCTGAAATCAGGGGGCGGCGCCGCAAAAAAATGTTTTCAATCCTCTAAATCAATGCTATAATAGCTTGTAAAGCGCGGCAAGGCCGCGCGCTTACAAATTTGCGAATAAACCAAAACGGATTCGCGTATGCGAAAGGGCAATAACAATGCTAAAAGCTTTATCAAAAATTTTCGGCTCCCACAGCGACCGCGAGCTGCGCGCGCTCGAGCCGATCATAGTCAAAACGGAGTCGTACGAGGAGAGCTTCCGCGCGCTGTCCGACCGCGAGCTGCGCGCGAAAACGGACGAGTTCAAGCGCCGTCTTTCGGACGGAGAGACGCTTGACGACATCCTGCCCGAGGCGTTCGCCGTCGCGCGCGAGGCGAGCGACAGGGTTCTCGGGCAGCGGCCGTACCGCGTGCAGCTTATCGGCGGTGTGACGATACATCAGGGCCGCATCGCCGAGATGAAAACGGGAGAGGGCAAGACACTTGTCGCCGTGATGCCGGCTTATCTGAACGCGCTGGCGGGGAAGGGTGTCCACATCGTCACCGTGAACGACTATCTCGCGCGGCGCGACAGCGAATGGATGGGCAAGGTACACAGGTTTCTCGGGCTGTCCGTCGGGATGATAGTCCACGGGCTGTCGAGCGCGGAGCGCCGCGCCGCCTACGCCGCCGACATAACCTACGGCACAAACAACGAAATGGGCTTCGACTATCTGCGCGACAATATGGCGCTGTATAAAGCCGATATGGTTCAGCGCGGGCACAGCTTCGCGATAGTTGACGAGTGCGACAGCATTTTGATAGACGAAGCGCGCACGCCTCTCATCATTGTCGGTCCAGGCGACGAATCGACCGATATGTACGCCCGCGTGGACGAATTCGCCGCCCGCCTGCGCCGTCAGGTCTACGCCACGATAGACGAAAAATCTCAGGAGGACGAGGATTCGGACGCAGACTATGTCGTGGACGAGAAGGCGCGCACCGCGACCTTAACCCCGCGCGGCACGGAAAAAGCCGAACGCCATTTCGGCCTCGAAAACCTTGCCGATCTCGAGAACAACACTCTCTCGCACCACATAAATATGGCCCTTCGCGCCCACGGCGTGATGAAGCGCGATATAGACTACGTCGTAAAGGACGGAGAGGTCATCATCGTCGATGAGTTCACGGGGCGCCTTATGCTGGGCCGGCGGTATTCCGAGGGGCTGCATCAGGCTATAGAAGCCAAAGAGCACGTCGAGGTCGCGCGGGAGACACAGACGCAAGCGTCGATCACGTTCCAAAACTATTTCCGCCTTTACGCCAAGCTCTCCGGAATGACAGGCACCGCGCTTACGGAAGCCGAGGAATTCGGCGCGATATACAAGCTCGATATAATCGAAATTCCGACGAACCGCCCGCTCGTCAGGATCGATAACCCCGACGCCGTCTACAAATCGGAAGCCGGGAAATACCGCGCGATAATCAAACAAATCGAGGAATGCGCCGAACGCGGCCAGCCCGTGCTCGTCGGCACCGTCTCAATAGAAAAGAGCGAATACCTGTCCTCCCTGCTGAAAAAGACCGGCGTAAAGCACAACGTCCTCAACGCCAAGCACCACGAGCGCGAGGCCGAGATCGTCGCGCAGGCGGGCAAATTCGGCGCCGTCACGATAGCGACGAATATGGCCGGGCGCGGCACGGATATCGTGCTCGGCGGCAACGCCGAGTTTTTGGCTAAAAACGACCTCAAAAAAGCCGGCCTCACCGACGAGCTCATCGTCGAAGCCACGGGCCACGCCGACACGGACGACGAGGAAATATTAAACGCCCGCGCGATGTTCTCAGAACGCCTCGCGGCGCACGAGCTCAGCACGAAAGCGGAGGCGGAGCGCGTCCGCGCCGCCGGCGGCCTTTTCATAGTCGGCACGGAGCGGCACGAGGCCCGCCGCATAGACAACCAGCTCCGCGGCCGCGCCGGCCGCCAGGGCGACCCCGGCGGAACACGCTTTTACATCGCGATGACGGACGACATTATGCGCCTGTTCGGCTCGGAGCGCATAATCGGGATGATGGACGCGATGAAAATAGACGAGGACACGCCCATCGATCAAAAAATGCTCTCCAACGCTATCGAAAACGCGCAGAAGAAGGTGGAAAGCCGCAACTTCCAATCGAGAAAGAACGTCCTCGAATACGACGACGTTATGAACACGCAGCGCACGCTCATCTACAACCAGCGCGCCAAGGTCCTCGACGGCGAGGATCTGAAGCAGAGCGTGGAAGGTATGCTCACGGACGTGATAAGCTCGTCCGTCTCCGGCGCGGAAAAAATCACGGACGAGGCCGAGCTGCGCGAGATAATAACGCCGTTCGAGGGCCTGTTCCTCGCCCGCGGCGAAATAACGCTCCCCCCCGGCGGCATAGACCGCGAAGAGCTCGAGCAAGGCTTGATGGCCCGCGCCCGCGCCGTATACGCCGCCCGGGAAGCCGAGCTCGGCCCCATGCCAAACGGAGACGCGCCTCTCATGCGCGAGCTTGAACGCGTCATATTACTGCGCGTCGTGGACGAATACTGGATGGAGCATATCGACGCGATGGAGGAGCTTCGCGACGGCGTGCGCCTGCGCGCCTACGCACAGACAAATCCCGTGGATGAGTACAAGCGCGAAGGCTTCGATATGTTCGAGGCTATGATAAACGGCATCAAAGAAGAGGTAGTCCGCCGCGTGTTCACGGCGCGCGTTCGCCGTGAAGCCCCAATCGCCCGCCGCGGCGTCGCGAAAAACTCTCGCGCGCAAGTCGCGGGCGCCGATAACGGCCTGAAAAGCCCCGCCGGCGCGGGCGCGGGCGCTCCCGAAAAGCGCATCCCGGTCAAAACCGGCGTAAAAATAGGCCGCAACGACCCGTGCCCGTGCGGAAAAAAGCGCCCTAACGGTCTTCCGATGAAATACAAGGATTGCTGTGGCAAGGATGCGTAGCATCAAACAAAAGACGCGGAGCGTCTTAGCAAATCCGCGTAAAGTTGCGGCGATAGCCCTGACCCTCGCCGCCGTGCTCGCTCTCTCCGGCTGCTTTTCGCAAAGCCCCGGGACGGAGGACGGCGGCGGCGAGCCGGACGCGCCGTCAGCCGCGCCGGAGCTTTCCGCGACGCCTCCGCCGCCCGCCGTCCCGGAGGGAGACGGGCGCTTTTCGCTGCGCTATGCTCCCGCCTCAACGCTCAATCCTCTCACAGGCACAAACGCCGACAACCTCTCTTTGTCGCATTTGATGTACGAAAGCCTGTTCACGCTTGACGCGCAGCTCAATTACCGCGCCTCGCTGTGCGAAAGCTTTGAAACGGAGGACTGCAAAATCTACGATTTCACGTTCCGCGACGGCGTGCTTATGTCGGACGGCGCGGCGCTGTCGCCCTACGACGTCGTATACTCGATAAATCAGGCGCGCGCGGGCGCGAGGTACTCATCGCGGCTCAAAAACGTCGTCTCGGCGAGCGTCATAGGGCCGCGCACGGTGCGCGTGACCCTCTCGGCGCCCAACGCGCGTCTGCCCGCGCTGCTCGATTTCGCGATCATAAAGGACGGCGCCTCCGGAACGTCCCCGCGCGGCACGGGCCCTTACAGATACTCAGCCGCCGAGGGCGCTCTCGGCGCTATGCTCGTAAAAAACGAATATTATCAGGGCGCCGCCGCGCTGCCGCTCGACGCGATCTACCTCGTGTCCTGCTCGGACTCCGAGCTGGGCGAATACTTCAACGAGCGGCGGCTCGACCTGTTGTCCGAGGACCCCGGCGCGCCGCGCGCGGCGATACACCGCGACAGCGAGGCGCGTTATTACAACACGACAGTTTTGCAATATATAGGCTTTAATTCAAGGACGGCGGTGATATCCGACGTCCGCTTCCGCCGCGTCGCAGAGCTCGCCGTTGACCGGGAAACGATAGCTCGCGAATATCTCGGAGGCCATGCGACGGCGTCCCCGCTCGCACTGCCGCCGTATTACCGGCTCTATGACACAACGTGGGAAGCAGCCGCGAATAAAAACGCCGAGAGCGACGCGACGACGCTTATCTCGGCGGCTCTGAGAGAGATCGGGATGAAGGACTCGGACAGCGACACGTTTTTGGAATATCCGGACAACGGTGCTATGGTCCCGTTTTCGATAGATTTCCTCGTGGATTCCGGTAACGCAGCCCGCGTAAAGGCCGCGCAGTCCGTAGCGACGGCCCTGCGCCGCGTGGGCTTGAATATTGTCCTGCGGGAGTTGCCGTTCAGCGAGCTTGAAAAAGCCCTGAAGGACGGCGATTTTGATATGTATCTCGGCGAAACGCGCCTGCCGGCCGACTTCGACCTCTCGCCGCTCGTCTCCTCGGGCGGCGCGCTTAACCTCGGGAACGCCGGAGGTGAAGCGACGGAGGAAAAAAACACGAATTTCCTCGCCGCGCGCGGAGATTTTAACGAGAGGAACGCCGCGCGCGCGCTGTGCCTCGCAATTGCGGAGGACGTGACCTTCATCCCGATAGCCTACAAGCAATTCGCGGTGTACAGCGGCAGAGGCGAAATATCGGGGCTTTCGCCTTCCCAGACAAGCGTGTTCTTAGACTTCCCCGAATGGACCGTCGAGGCGGACAGATGAAAAAGACGGATCAAATTTGAAAGGTTGATACATATGACAGTCTACAGATGCTTCACCGAAAAAAAGGAGGGCTTTGACGTCGAG
>JAISAA010000320.1 GCA_031266955.1 Oscillospiraceae bacterium
AGCCCAAAAATGACAGCGCCGCGCCCGCCAACTGCGAACAACCCCCCGTAAGCCCCCGCGATTTGGGGGTTTCAAAAGGGGGAGACCCCCTTTTGCCGTTCTTTCCCCCATTTCTTTCGACAAAGAAATGGGGCGCCGCGCCGCGCAGGCGCATAAAAGCGCAAGAAAGAATGCTCGTAGTGTGCGCGGACGTGTGATTCAACGTGCGTGCGCGCACGGGGCGCACCGCGCAGGCAAAAACAGCACAAACAGGCAAAATTACGCTGCGCCGCAAGGGATCGGGCGACCGAGGGCGGTCGCCCCTACAGGACGGAACCACCCCGCCCCTGCGGGCCACCCCTCCGGCGGAGGGGAATTGAACGGCGGTGGCTGCGCGATGGCGAAAAAGCCTTTCACAAAGAACCAGACCCGATAATTTGAATCAGTCTCATTGCCATCCATTTTCAAACCTGATCTCATCAAAAACACAAAGGTCATAATACCCGATTTTGCGATAAATGCCGCAGGAGATCGGGTTTTCGGCGTCGGCGAATAGGCAGCAAAATTTGTTGCCGCGTTCCAGCAAAATCTGGGACAGTTCCGCCACGACCGACGACGCGTACCCCCGACCGCGGTAGTGCGGAGGCGTGTATACGGCGGCCAGCACCACGCCGTTTTGCGTCTTGCGCCCTTGCGCGGCTTGCGATACGGGGCGCCCGTCCTCCCATATGTAGTACGTGTTCGCTTCGACGATAGACCTCTGCCGTTCGACATACGTCGGGATGTCGAATACCTCGACGCGGCACTCCTCCCCGGAAGCGCGCGCCCAATACGGCGTGTAATACAAATCGTCCTCTCGCAGCGGACGGCAGCGCCCCGGCGCTTTTTGTATTTTCTTCACCGCGTCTAAATGCATTATATTCATTGACATATGCCGATGAAAACCGCGGTTTTCGCAAAACGTCTCTGCGAATCTTTGTGCCAGCCCCTGTTCCGCCGTCACCCCGGGCGGAATAAATCCGGCGCTCTTCAACTCGTCAGACAACAGCCTGACCGCCGCGTCGTTTTGCCTGTTGCCCGTTTCATACAGCACGATGTTAAACGGCGGCGTACACGCCGCGACAAGCGCGATGCCGCCGTTTTCATCCTTCACGGAGCCGAGCAGCCAGTCCGATTTATCCGCCTTTTTGTTGTCTATAAAGCTGATCGGCAGATTGTTCTGGACCTCGTTTTCGAGCAATATCTCCAGCGTGTCCGCGGCGAAGGCCTCCGTGTTTTCGTATGTTTCAAATTTCATTTTTTGTACCTCTCTCTCGTTATTCGATTTGGTGTAAAGCGGTGAATAGGCAACAGTATTATACGACAACGGCGCGGCAAATTCAACTATCGCCGCGCCTGCACGCTCAAACATTTTCATGCCGATTGAGAAAAACTGTGGTAAATCTCCGCGAGATGTGCTATACTCCAAATACGATAATATGGAGGTCGGACAAATGGTTGACGACGCACATATAGAGGATATTGCAATAATCGCAATGTCGCCGCTGGCGGATCCTGTCGTTGAGGAGATATACAAGAACGAAAGTGTGGCAGGGCTTGCCGCTGAGAGTTTCATCAGCGCGGTGCTGTCTGAGTGTGGCGAGAGGTTCGGAACTGTTGTCGAGCTGGCACCGCAGAAGCGACAGACACGGCTCGGCAGCCGGGGGTGCTATATCGACGTGCTTGCGAAGAGCGACACAGGCAAATTAGTCGCGCAGGAGATACAGCTCTATTTCGACCCGTCCATACTTCAGCGCAACCTTTTGGAAGCGTCGCATTTGTATGTCAGCGGGGCGAGAAAGGGAACAACGGCTATTAAAATGGCGTCCGAGATGCCGAATATTTCGGCGATCAACATCTTCGGACATATAAACAACTGCCGGAAAGATAATGTAGAGCTGCTCCAGCCAATACACTTCGTATACGACAAAGAGCCCCGCGAGGTTGCGCTAAAGCAGTTTGCCGCTTTCAATATTCAGCTGCCGCATTTCCCGAAAGCGGCGGAGGATTATTCAAATCCGCTGTACTGCTGGTGTAAACTGTTATATGAAATGCATTTCAACAAGAAGCTGCCGAAGGAGGTATTCGACATGGAACCGAGGATCAGAGAATTTACCGAAAACAACGCCGGTGCGGCGCAGTTCATTTCGCGTTACGGCGAAGTCACCGCGAGCCCGGATGTACAACAGGCGTATCAAGACTGGATACTCGCCGATTTTCGTGAAATGAGTATCATTCAAGGCGCCAGAATGGAAGGGATCGAACAAGGTCTTATAGAAGCCGCAAGACGGATGCTGAAAAAAGGCAGGAGTATTGAGACAATAATGGAGGATATTGGCCTCACAAAGGAACAGCTTGATTCTTTACAATGATGATCGTCATTTGTTTTGTGAGGTGCGCGATATGACAACGAAAGCACCGCGCAAACTGGACCACCTGATAAAAACAGAGCTGCTCGCAAACGGCGCGGACGTCGTAGCGTTCGGCGATTTGACCGAGCTGCCGCCCGGCGTGCGCGAGGGCTTGCCGGTCGGCGTCAGCCTCGGCGTCTGCATCCCGCGCGAGATAGTCCGCGCCATTGCCGACGCGCCGACCCCCGAATACTACGCTTATTACAAAAGCGCGAACGCGAAGCTGCAAGAGCTCATAAAGCACGGCGAGCGCCTCATCCGCGGGCTCGGCTACAGCGCCGTCGGGATGACGAGAGAGCAGATCGCGCAGGTTTCGGGCGAAAATTTCACGACGCTGCCGCTGAAAACGGTCGCGACGCGCGCGGGCCTGGGCTGGATAGGCAAGTGCGCGCTGCTCGTGACGGAGAAATACGGCTCCGC
>JAISAA010000335.1 GCA_031266955.1 Oscillospiraceae bacterium
CCGGCGGCTACGACTACATCTTCCCGAGCGCCACCGAAAAGTGGTTTCAGATTTCACCTGACGGCGAGCGCTGGGGCTACGTTTCGCGCGACGGTAAGACTGAGAAATTCTTCGATGACGCAGGGCAGTTTTACGGCAGGAAAGCAATCGTTAAGGACGGCGAAAAAATATATGTCGTTGACGACAGTTTTACGGCAATATCAAACGAGATAACCGGTTATGACTCGGTTGCTTCGGTCGGCGACGGGGTGTTCAGTTTACGGAAAGGCGATGAACATTTCATTGCGGTGTATGAGGGCGACGAACCCGCTCCCGCGCCGGCAGCGCCGGCCTCCGTGACCGCCGTCTACGCCGCGCAGACGGCGAAGCTCGTCAAGACGTCCGGAACGACGGGTGTCTCACTGACGACGGACGTCTCACTGACGGCGTACACTATCGCCGGAAACAATTACATAAAGCTCCGTGACTTCGCGCTGATCATGGACGGCTCGTCTTCGCAGTTCGATCTGTCGTGGGACGGCGCGAATAACGCGATAAACATCTTGTACGGCAAGCCGTACAAGGCCGTCGGCGGCGAAGGCGCTCCGCTGAAAGAGGGCAATCAGCAGGCGATTTTGTCCACGAGCAAAATCCTTCTGGACGGCAAAGAGGTTTCGCTGACGGCGTATACGATACTTGAAAACAATTACTTCAAAATCCGCGACATTGCGCAGCTTCTCGGCTTTGACGTCGATTGGCGCGACGGCGGAATATGGGTCGAGCCGGAAGAGGCTTATACGCCGGATTAACTGATTGCGGACCCGGCTTCCGCATTAAGGAGCATTATTGAAAATAAAAAGCCCTTTCCGCCGCAGGAAAGGGCTTTTTTGATGATATGGTTTATTTGACCTCAATTATTTTGAGCTGCGCGGCCTTGAATTGCGTTTCGCTCGTCACGGCGTCGGTGATTTTCGCGACATCGACGGTCGAGAGCCCGGCCTGCGGCGACGGCACTGTGACCTTCACGCCGTCGTCCGATATGAACACGACGCAATCGTTAAAACCGTGCGCCATAATAAGCGCCTCCAGCTCCGCCTCCGTCCGGCTGTAGTCGGCTATCGCGGTTATTTTCACGAGCGCCGCGTCAAGCACCTCGCGCGACGCGCCGTCGGCTGCATTTACGGCGGCCAGCGTCTCGACTGCGGCGTCGCGCGCCTGGCTGCGGTTTATCCGCGCCTCGGCAAAAAATCCGCCCGTCCGGCTCGCGCTTGCCGTGTCGTAGAATAATCCGACGTCCGCACCGGGCTCCGCGCCGTCGTCCGGAGCTCCGGCGCCGACGGTCTCTCCGTCCGGGTCAAGCGCCGCGGCGGGGCTTTCCCCCGGATTCGTGATCCCCGCGGCGGATTCCTCCGCCTGCTCGCCGTAAGACCAGTTGAGATACGCCGCCACGCACACGAACAGCACCACAATGACAATTACCGCGTTCCTTTTGAATGTCCTCATTTTTTGACCTCCCGCAAAATTTTAATGATTTCGATATGTCCGCCGGCTTAACCGGCGCCGGTCCGACGCATCGGCGAAACCTCCACGCGTCCGGCCCCGAGCCCGGTGAGCGACGTCACCGCTCCGAGCAGCCGCAGCCTCACCTCTGGGTCCCCCGCCCCCTCCGCCACGACAAGCGCGCCGAGATATTCCGGATACCCGCGCTTTACCACCACCGGGGCTTCCGACGAGCCGCCCGAGCCGACTATCACCGCGTCCTCCGTCTGCTCGCGCCCGGCGCCCTCGCCCCTGTCGGAATATTTCTTGTCCGTCGCGAGAAACGTCTCTCCGCCGGAGCGCAGCGAGAGCAGCACCGTAACGCGCCCGGCGCCCTCTATCTGGCTGAGCGCGCCGGCGATGCGCCGTTCCGTTTCCTCGAGGGAAAACGGGACGTCCTCCGGCTGTGCTTCCGGGGCGGGCTCCTCCTGCGCCTTTTTATCGTCTCCGCCGCCCGGAAGCAGCAGCAGCGCTATGCCGAATATGACGATCACGGCGGCAAAGCCGACGGTACCGCTCTTTTTCAGCTTCTCGCGCAATACTCCTAGTATCTTCTGCACAGCGTTCATCCCCCTTGTCCCTCCGGCGCGCCGTCTATCCAGCTCAGCTTTTCGGGCGGCACTCCGAGCCCGGACTCGATGTAACGCGCGAGCGCGCCGCGCGTTTGCTCATCGGCTTCCGTCGAGGCGGATACGGCGCCGGGATACCAGTAGCCGTCCGCACCGGGCTCCGCTGTGACCGCGACGGAGAGGTCCGTCATACCGAGGCTGCTCCCCTTGTCCAATATATATGCCGCGTATTTTTCTTCTATGATTCGCCGCGTGAGGTTTTCGTTCGCTTCGGACAGCGGCGCGGAAAATTCCTCGGCGTCCCCGCGCAGGCGCGTCAGGCCGCGGCTGAAAGCCCCGTAGTCAAAGCTCTTTACCGGCTTTATCAGTGCGAGCAGTACGGCGAACCCGCACACGACGGCCACGACGCGCTTAGTCTTGCTCTCCGGCGTAACGGCGAGCGCTATCGCCGACACCATCGCCGCGCCGACTATGCCGAATATCCATCCCCTGAGCGCCTCGGTCACACGCGACACCTCCTTTCAAACTCAAACAAAGCTCTCTCGCGCGCTATCGCGCGCCGTCGCGGCGCAGCCGCGTTCCCCGTGCCCGCAGGCACGTTAAAAGCTCTCACGCTAAAATCTCTCACACTAACGCCTTTATCGTCGAGACTATGGACACAAAGAGCATTATCGCCGTGACGCCGGTCATCCCGAGCGTCAGCCCGAAGGCCGCGCCGAACGCGTCGATAAGCTTTGTGACGCTCTTATCCGCCGCCGCGCCGGACAGCCCTCCCGCCGCCCTGTAGAGTATGTAATTCGCGCCGAGCTTTATAAACGGAACGGCGCAAACGGCAGCCGCGACGAGCGCCCCGAACACCCCTATGGCGTTGCGGAGCAGCGCCGCGCCGGACATCACGGTGTCGGCGGCGTCCGCGAGTATCCCGCCAACGACCGGCAGCACCGTGCTTATCGTCACCTTGGCGGCGCGCACCGCGACGGCATCCGACGCGGACGCTATCACCCCCGTCAGCGACGTGTAGACGATAAAAGCGAGCACGAAGCAGGTGAGCGCAGTTTTGGCGAGCCATTTTATCAGCGCCGACACTCCGGCGAGCGCGTCGGCTCCCGTAACGCCGCCCGCCGCCGACACCGCGGCCTCGGCGACCGATACCGCCGCGTAAGCGTAGATGAGCGGCATAATGAGGCTGCGCATAGCGTTTATCGTAAAATCGAAAAACAAAACGGTCGCCGAGTATTTTAT
>JAISAA010000352.1 GCA_031266955.1 Oscillospiraceae bacterium
GCGGAGCAGTCGGAGATTTTGTCCGCGCTGCACGGGCTTTCGTCGGTCAAAACCGCTGAGACAGGTCAGGTCTTGAAAAAGCTGTCCGCCGTATTCAATAAAAGCGCGGTCAACTGGCTTGAGGTCGATTTTTCCGGCTGGGGCTTTGAAAACGGCGCGGTTTTTCATGACCTCAAGCGGGCGATTTTGGAGCACCGGGTCGTTGAGTTCGATTACTACAGCACTCACGGCGAGAAAACTTGCCGCCGCGCCGAGCCGCTTCAACTGTGGTTTAAGAGCCGCGCCTGGTATGCCAAGTGTTTTTGTCTGACAGGGCGGGACGTACGGTTATTCAAGCTGACCCGGGTGAAAAAACTGACCGTGACGGAGGAGCGTTTCGCGGAACGCGATCTACTGTCCGCGCCGCCGAACGACAGCCCCGCCGGACACACGAAACAAGACGTAACGCTGCGCCTGAAAATCGCGCCCGAGATGGCGTACCGCGTATATGACGAGTTTGACGAAAACCAGATCAAAAAACAGCCCGGCGGCGGCTATGAGGTCACGGTCACCTGGCCGGAGGACGATTGGGTCTACGGAACGATACTCTCATACGGCGAATACATAGAGGTTTTGGAGCCGCCGCACATCAGGGAGCTCGTCCGCGGCAAGGCCGAAAAGATTTCGGAAAAATATTTATAATATGACGCACTGTTGTCGGGTTTTGCGCGGTATGATGCAGACAAGCTATATTTTCGGAGGTTTGTAATGATACAAATTAAGGAAATCGGGATATCAGATTATCCGATATTGGAGGAATTTTCGTATTGGGCGATTTTTACTCCGCCCGGCTTTGACTTGCCGGAAAGAAGCGTTATTTTTCACCCGACTTTATTCATATATATTGAGAATTTCGGAAACGAAAATGATTGCGGAGTATTTGCGGAAGATGACGGAAAAGCGGTTGGGGCGGCGTGGACAAGGATCGTTCCCGCGTTTGGGCATATCGATGATAACACGCCTGAGCTTGTAATATCTGTTTTACCGGAATGTCGGAATCAAGGCGTCGGAACTATGTTGATGGAAAGGCTATTTGAACTTTTATCTCAGCGAGGATACGAGCAAACATCGCTTGCTGTCCAAAAAGAGAATCCCGCCTTGAATTTTTATCTTCGCCTGGGATATAAAATAATAGGTGAGAAACCCGAAGAATATTTAATGCTCAAAAAATTAACCGATAGCTAATTAGGAGTCAAGCAATGAATATTGAGATCCGCACATTGTAATGCCAAATGTAGTACTGCGAAATATCTAAAACTTGTCGTAAAAAGACATAGATTCAATGCATCGCAACGAAAAAGAGCGGCATTTTCCGACAACTTTTAGACGTTTCGGCGTAGTAGGGGCGTGATTTATCGCGCCCTTTGCGCGTCGCATATATCCGATTCGGATGCGTCTTACTAGGGCAGGGCGCGATAAATCGCGCCCCTACAGGATACCGGTATTTATCGGTCTAACCTTTTGAAAATTATAAAGATGGAGGACAGTAGTAAATGATATTTTCTCCCTTTGCCGTCTGTCTGCTTTGCTTTTCCCTCTTTTGCTCCTTAATCTTTTTTGCTTTTTCTCATTTTTGTGCTTGACTTTTTATTTGCAGACTCTCATCTCCATGATCATATCGACCACATCGTCGTCTGAAAAAAGCCCGGCCTTCTCCGCTTCTCCATCCATTTCCTTTTGGAGCCGCTTCATAGCGTAATCCATCGAATTTATCAAAACGACATGGTCTCCCTCGCAAATCAGCGTAACCCTGTCCCCCGTGCCGACGCGGAGCGCGGAGCGGATATCCTTAGGCAGCGTGATTTGTCCCTTTGCCATCACCTTGGCGTTGTCAACGAAGTAATTATTAAGATTTTGCATTTGAGAGACCTCCGGTTTCGTAATCTGGGATTATGCTAACTTTCCCTACTTGCATAATACACAAGACAATGTGATATGTCAATGCAGCCATAGTTCATAGCCTCAAATCACATTCCCGCCAGCGCTTTGAAGTCATCGCGAAGGGACTCGTACAGGCGCCCGTACAGCGCGTGGTATCGCATATATTCGCGGCCCGCAGCGGCATTGGGCTGCTGCGCGGGGCTGCGGCGTATTATGGCGCCGGCCGCTTCCGGGACGTTGGCGTACGCGCCGGCGGCTACGGCGGCGAGCATGGCGGCGCCGAGCGCCGGACCTTCTGACGTCTGAACTGTCGATACGGGAGCCGCGAGGACGTCGGCGAGCATTTGCCGCCAGAACGGGCTCGCCCCGCCGCCGCCGCACACCGTTATGCCGTCGAAGCGGACGCCCATATCCGCAATGATATCGCGGCAGTCGCGCAGGGAGAACGTCACGCCCTCCATCACGGCCCGCGCGAGCGCGCCGGCGCCGTGTGCGCCGGATAGCCCGACGAACGCGCCGCGGCAATCGGGGTCGAGGTGCGGAGAACGCTCTCCGTTGAGGTAAGGCAGCCAGATAAGCCTGTCGGCGCCGATGGGTACGGCTGACGCCAGCGCGTCGAGCTCGGGGTATGATTTATCCGGCGCGAAATTGTCGCGGAACCATTTGAGAGACATCCCCGCCGCCAGAGTAACGCCCATCACGTGCCACTCGCCCGGTACGGCGGCGCAGAATGTGTGTACTCGTCCGCAAGAATCAAGAGTCATGCGCGACGTGTGCGCGAACACGACGCCGGAAGATCCTATGGTCACAAACGCCTCGCCGTCGCGCGTGACGCCCGTGCCGACGGCGGCGGCGGCGTTGTCCCCCGCGCCCGCCACGACGGGCGTGCCCACCGGGATGCCGGTGAGCGCCGACGCCTCGGCTGATACGGCGCCCGTTATCTCGCATGACTCAAATACCCGTCCGAGCAGCGCAGGGTCTATATCCAGCTTTTCGAGCGCCTCCGGCTCCCAATCGCGCCGCGCGACGTTGAATATGCCCGTGCCGGAGGCGTCGGAGACGTCCGTCGCGTGCTCGCCCGTCAGCTTGTAGCGGATATAGTCCTTGGGGAGCATCATTTTCGCCGTTTTTTCGTAGACGCGCGGCTCGTTTTTCCGCACCCACAGTATCTTAGGCGCGGTAAATCCTGTCAGCGCGGGGTTCGCCGTGAGCTCGATGAGCCGCGCCGCGCCGATCTTTTCCGTTATCTCGGCGCACTCGGCGGCCGTGCGCTGGTCGCACCAGAGTATCGCAGGGCGCAGCACATTGCCGCCGCTGTTCAGGCAGACGAGCCCGTGCATCTGCCCCGTCAGCCCGACGGCGCGCAGCTCCGTCGCTCCGCCGTCCCGCAGCGCCTCGCGCGAGGCGGAGGCCACGGCCATAAACCACTGCTCCGGCGACTGCTCCGCCCAGCCATTTTTCGGCGCGGAGAGCGGATAGTCGGCGGACGCCGTCCGCAGTACGCTCCCGTCCTCCGCCATCAGCAGCGCCCGCGCGCCGGACGTGCCGACGTCTATCCCCAAATAGAGCCCTGATTTATCTGCCATACCGCGTCACCCGAACAGTATCTCGTTGACGACGTTTTCTATATATTCCTGCCGCCCGCTGCCCGGGAGCGGCGGCTCGCCTTGCTTTGCCGCGTAATCGCTGAGTTCCTCGAGCGTGGCGTCGCCCGAGCGTATCCGCGCGCCTATGCCGGACGAATAGCCGGCGTAGCGCTCTTTTACAAAGGCGTCGATGCGCCCGTCCTCGATTATCGCGGCGGCTTTGATAAGCCCGAGCGCGAAAGCGTCCATGCTCAGGACAAAGGCCTGCTCCATATCCTGCGCGGTGTAGCTGGGGCGGCGCGTCTTCGCGTCGAAATTGAAGCCGCCCGTGAGCCCGCCGGCGCGTATCACCTCGTACATGCACTCCGTCGTGTCGTACACGTTGTACGCGAATTCGTCCGTGTCCCAGCCGAGCAGCGTGTCGCCCGTGTTGGCGTCTATGCTGCCGAGCAGCCCCTCCGCCGCCGCCACGCGCAGCTCGTGCCGGAACGTGTGCCCGGCGAGCGTGGCGTGGTTCGCCTCGATATTCAGCTTGAAGTCGCCGTCGAGCCCGTAGCGGCGCAGGAAGCCGATGGCCGTGGCGGCGTCGAAGTCGTACTGGTGCTTGGCGGGCTCCATCGGCTTTGGCTCTATGTAGAAGTCGCCGCCGAAGCCCGCTTTTCGCCCGTAAGCGACGGCGGCGCGCATGAGCGCCGCTATATTTTCCAGCTCGAAGCGCATATCGGTGTTCCACAGCGTGTCGTACCCCTCGCGCCCGCCCCAGAACACGAAGCCGCGCCCCCCGAGCCTGACCGTGAGGTCGAGCGTCTTTTTCACGTTTGCCGCCGCGCGCGCGAACACGTCGGGGCTGTTCGAGCTGCCCGCGCCGTTCATAAACCGCGGGTGCTTCGTGAGGTTCGCCGTGCCCCACAGGCATTTTATGCCCGTCGCCCTTGATTTTTCGAGTATATATTCCGCAATTTCGTCGAGATTGTCATTCGTCTCCGCGAGATCGCGCCCCTCGGGCGCCAGATCCCGGTCGTGGAAGCAGTAATAGCCTATGCCGAGTTTTTGCATAAACTCAAAGCCCGCGTCGGCCTTCGCCCTCGCGTGCGCCATCGTGCCGAGCTCCGCCCCGAACGACTTGTCCGCCGTCGCCGCGCCGAACATATCCCCGCCCGCCGCGTCAAGCGCGTGCCACCAAGCTAACGCGAACGGCAGCCACTCCGCCATTTTCTTGCCGTGTACGATCTTCTCCGGGTCGTAGTGCCTGAATTTGATGTTTGACATTAAGTATCACTCCTGCAATAAATTTTATTTCGTTTGAGAGCGCTGTGAGCCTATCGCAATGTGTTCAGTATACACGTCGCGCGGCGCATTTGCAATTCAAACCGTCAAGTGTGCGTAATACGTTTATTATAAAGCAATGTAAAGTATTGACACGCCGCGCGAAAAGGTGTAATATGCATTTTAGTCGCAAAAGCCCACATTTTGTCTGAATAAGTAAACAAAGGAGTCCTCCATATGTCGAAACGAAAAATTCTTGCCACGGCTATCGCGATAGCCGTGGCAGCGTCGGTTTTGCCGGCGTTGCCGGCAAGCGCCGAAGAGAATCCGGACGCAAATACTTACACAGTCGCCTTGCACTACGACGACAATATCCAGCTCAAATACATCCACCCCGGCGCGGACGAATGGCTGTCCACAACGGGCGACGTGCCGCTCGGAGGGGCGACGCAGGCCGGTGGCGCCTCGGTGCCGCAGCTGTATTGCGCCGACGCGGGCGTGCCGTTCCATCCCTACGCGGCAAGCGGCGCCGACAGCTCGACGAGCGGTTGGCCGCAGGGCGACACAGTGCCGAACTACGTCGCCGTCTCGCCTGACAATCTGCCGGACATCCTGCACGGACACTGGAACGAGCTGACGTGGTTAGTATTAAACGGCTACTCGGACGACAGCAGTCTCGTCTCGCTCAACGCGATGTACCCGGCTCTGTCCGACGGCATAGGGCCGCTTTCTCCCATTACATACGACGTCGCCGTGATGGCGACAAAAGCCGCGGTCTGGCACTATACGAACCCGACGGTCATGTTCCTCAGCACGAATTTTCTCATTGAGAGCAAAGGCGATCCGGAAAGCCCCTCCGGTATCAAGCACAGGCAGTTCGCGGCGCTCATGGCGGCGCTTGTCGCCGACGCCGATGCGCACGCGGCAGACCCGGGGCAGTACGCGCCTTCCATCGAGCTGTCTATCGACGAATCGTTTATCGCACCTTCCGGAGTGACTAAGACTGACGGCAGCGGCGGGTATTACCGCGGTCCGTACTATGTCCGCAGCTCCGGCGGCGCGGTAACGGACAAGGTAGCGCTCGGCGTGGACGGCGGCGGAATCGGGATAGTGTTCTGCTCAGACGCCGCGGGGACTCCGATACCGGGCGATACGCCGATATACGGCACGGCTGACGTCGGCCCCGGCGTCTATGTGAGCACTGAGGCCAACGAGAACCCCTTCTATATCCACGCGACGTCGACCGCGCCTCTCCTTGAGAATATAACGCTGACCGCGTTCGGGCGCGGAAGCGTATACGCCTCGGCGACGCCTATAGTGCTCGTGCACCAGAATCCGGACGGCTCGCAGGACTGGAACGCCGTGCAGGCGTTCATCGGCAGCACGAGCGGTAACATCACGGTGTACTCCTCGGCACGGCTGCCGTTGCACGATGTGACGGGTTCGCTCACCGTTACAAAATCGGCGGACTCTGACCCATCCGACAGCCCCGCCCTGTTCCGGCTGACAGACAACGGCGGCGTGCCCGTGAGCTTGGGCTCGACGACGATCGGCTCGGGCGCCATAGTAAACGGCCTCGGCGATGATGGCATTTTCCAACTGTCGCGCGGCGAGAGCGTCACGATAGGCAATCTGCTGTTCGGAGGCTATATCGTCACGGAGCTGCGCATCGACGGCTTTGACGTACCGTCGTACGTCGTCACACAGGCCGGCGCGTCGTCGCAGCCTGCGGAGAGCCGCGCCGCGTCCGTGACTTTAGGGGACGCACCGATGAACAGCTTATCATTGACCTTTACAAATAAGCTCGCCCCGCCCCCGCAGGAATTCGACGCGCCCCCGCCCGAGGGACCCGAGGGAGAAGAAGCTCCGCCGCCCGAAGACTCGGAAACGCCGTCCGACGCGCCGCCCTCCGACACGCCGCCCGGAACACCAACGGATACTGAGACGCCGTCTGACCCGGGCGATCCCCAATCAGGTGCGACCACCCCCGGTGCACCCGGCGCACCAGGCGAGACCATCCCCAACGCGCCTTCACCCACAGGCGGCGGCACGAATCCCGCAACAGGCGATTCGTCGAATATCGCGACCCTCGCGATCCTGTTCGCGCTGTCAGCCTGCGGCGTCGCCGCGCTGCTGATCACGCGCAAAAAATCCGTCGCGCGCTGAAGAATAGCACCGCCAACAACCCTAAACCGACACCCTCACGCTCTCGCGGCCCGTCAGCTCCGCTGCGCGGGCGCCGGGCTGATTTGTGCCGACGTGCAGCGTGCAGTAGCGGGCGGGGACGCGTTCGCCGTCGTCGTTTACTACGGTGAAAGCGTCGTCGGGGAGCGGGATGCGCAGTATTCTCGTCTCGCCGGGGAGCATCGGTATTTTCACGAACGCGCACAGGCGCGGATTCGCCGGGGCGAAGGGCGAGTCGGCTTT
>JAISAA010000084.1 GCA_031266955.1 Oscillospiraceae bacterium
CCCGAAATGCAGCCAAGCCGTGTCTGTCATATTGCCTCCCATAAGCCGTTCAGATACGCCAGCCCCAGCGCGCGGTCGAATAGCCCGTATCCGGGGCGCCCGCTTTCGCCCCATATCATTCTGCCGTGGTCGGGGCGAATGCAGCCGTCAAAGCCGCTTTCTTTCAGCGTTCTTACGATTTCGGGCATATTGAGCGAGCCGCAGCCCGTCGGGTGCGACGTTTCAAAGAAATCGCCGTTCGGCAGGAGCTTCAGGTTGCGGATATGCGCGAAATGTATCCTGTCCGCCGAATGCCTGATGATTTCGCAAATGTCGTTGGACGCGTCACAGCCCAAGCTCCCGGTACAGAGCGTCAGGCCGTTGTACGGACTGTTGTTCAGCGCAAGCCATTTTTCAATGCTCTCCGCGTTGTTGACAAGCCTGTGCAGTCCGAAAATTTCAAACGGCGGGTCGTCGGGGTGGACCGCGAGCTTGACGTCGTAGCGTTCCGCGTATGGTATCACCGCATCCAAAAAATATTTCGCGTTGGCCCGGAGCTGCTCCCGGCTTATGTTTTTATACCGCTCAATTGTGCCGTTTATATAGCGCAGCCGTTCCGGTTCCCAGCCCGGCAGGGCGATACCGCCGCACTGCTCCGCGTAACGCTCCGCGAGCTGTGACGGCGTTGCGGTCTTGAAATATTCTCGGCTGAAATACATCGTATCGGAGCCGTCGGGCAGTGTGTGATACAGCTCCGAACGCGCCCAATCGAGCACCGGCATAAAATTATAGCACACGCACTTGACGCCGATTTCGTGCAGATTGCGGAGCGTGGCGACGTAGTTCTCAATACGGCGGTCGCGGTCGGACGTACCGAGCTTGATCGACTCGTGTACGTTCACGCTTTCGATTACCTCGCAAGATAGACCCGCGCCGGCGACGGCATCGCGCATTGCCTTGACGCGCTCCGGCGCCCACACCTCGCCGGCCGGAATATCCATCAGCGACGTGACCACTCCGCCGATTCCCGGGATCTGCGCTATATGCGCGAGCGGGATCGCGTCCTGTTCCCCGAACCAGCGAAACGTAAGCTTCAAACCCTTCTACCTGTAAGCTCCGTCGCGTTCACCTGCGCGAGCACCGCCAGCTCCGCCGCTTTGAAGCAATGCGCCTGAGTCATAGCGTTCTCCGTGCGGTTAAGGCAATCGAGAATAAGCTGTCCGAAGAACGGGAAGCCGACCGTATTCTCCGCGTTGATGTAGGTTTCCTCCGCGCCGTTGGCGAGATACAGATTAGAGCCGTGACTGCCCTTTTGCCCTAACTCAAAATATTTGCGCAGCTCTATAAAGCCCTCTGTTCCGAGAATGAAAATACGTCCGTCTCCCCAGTTCTGCAGGCCGTCGGGCGTAAACCAGTCGAGCCGGAAATAGCCCGTCGCCCCGTCTGGCGACACGAGGTGCACGTCGCCGAAATCGTCCAACCCCGGGTATTCGGGATGGTTGTAGTTGGCGATGTGGCTGGACGTAATGACCGCGTCGTCGGACCCGGTGTAGAACAGAAACTGCTCTAACTGGTGACTGCCGATATCGCAGAGTATCCCGCCGTAGTTCTCCTTGACAAAGAACCAGTCCGGGCGTCCCGCCGCGCCCAATCTGTGCGGGCCGAGTCCCAGCACCTGAATCACGCGCCCTATTCTGCCCTCCGCGATCAGGTCGCCCGCCAAAACGGACGCCTCATTGTGCAGCCGCTCTCCAAAATAGCACATATACTTGCGCCCTGTTTCCGCAACCTTGGCTTTTGCGGCGGCGAGCTGGTCAAGCGTGGTCAGCGGCGCTTTATCCGTAAAATAGTCCTTGCCCGCGTCCATAACGCGCAATCCGAGCGCGCAGCGTTCACTTGTCACCGCCGCGCCCGCGACAAGCCTTGTTTCCTTGTCGGACAGCAGCTCGTCCTCCGTTCGGGCGAGTGCGCAGTTAAACAGCTTGGCGAAACCTTCCGCGCGTTCGGGTATAGGGTCGTACACGCTTTTCAGCACGCCGCCCGCGTCTATCAGGCTGCCGCACATACCGTAAATATGCCCGTGATCCAAATGCGCCGCGGAGAAAACAAACTCTCCGCGCTCCACAACTTGCGCTTTTTGCCGGGGCGGCGCGTAGGTCGCGCCCTCCGATATTTTTTCATTTATTTTTTCGCTCACCAGTACTTACCTCCAATTGTTATTTCGCCCTCTTGCGCCTGGACCGACGCGGTCTTCTCATAGAAATGCGGTACGGACTTCATTATGCCGTCAACCGTGTAAAACGGGTCGTCGGCGGTCAGCGGCAGCCTGATCTCGCGGTGCTCCGTGCCCGCTTTGTAAATGGCGGTTATCAGCTCTATCGTCAGCCGTCCGTCGGCGGGCGTAACGAGAGGCCGGGAACCGTTTTCAATACCGTTTTCGATCGCGGACACCACGTTTTCGATTTGACCTGTGTGACCGAAGAATTTCAATTTCTCAAAGCCGTCATACTGCGTTTGAAGCTTATTTTTCAACTCCTCATTGGGGATGGGAAATCCGTTCGGCGCGGTGACGCTCGCGTCGATGGACCACGGCGCGGACACTCTGGCGTGCTCGCCCTGAAATATCACCTGCTGATGCTCGCCGTGATGCACCACGCTTGAAGTCACCTGCGCCAACGCGCCGCCGGGGTAACGCATGACCGCGACGGACAAGTCCTCGACCTCGCTGTTGTCGTGATTTGTATTCGCGAGCATAGCGGAAACGGCGTCGGGACGCCCCATCATCCACCCGAGCATATCTATATGGTGTACGGCGTGGTTGAGCGTGCAGCCGCCGCCCTCGGTCTGCCACGTTCCGCGCCACCAGAGGTCGTAATAGGGGTGTCCGCGCCACCAGTGGCTGTCGATCTGCGCGTGTACGAGCTTGCCAATCAGACCGCTGTCCAACGTGCGCTTCAGGTTCATTATCGGCTCGAGGAACCGGTTTTGCGCGACGGGCGACAGGATCTTTCCACTCTCACTCGCGGCGGCTATCATAGCGTCACATTCCGCGAGCGACGGCGCCATAGGCTTTTCGCAGATCACGTGCTTGCCCGCTTTCAGAAAATTGATTGCGATTTCCGCGTGAACGTACGGCGGCGTGCAGACGCTGACAAGGTCTACGTCGTCCGCGTCCAAAATCGCGCGGTGGTCGTCGTGGACTTGGCAGTCGAGGTCAAACATTTGCTTTTGCGCCTCGGACTTGCTCGGCACAATGTCCACGAGATGTGTTATTTTGCAACGGTCTCCAAGGTCTAAGTACCCGCGCACGTGCGCGTATGAGATGTTGCCGTTGCCGATGATCGCTACTCTTAGCATTTGATTTTCTCCTTTTTTATAATCTGTTTTGCGTTTTCATAGCACACGCACCTGACGATAGCGCCGAGCGTATCGAAGTCGGCCCTGCCGCGTATCGCCGCCTCCGCCAAAAAGTCGCAGAAGATACGCCTGAAATACTCGTGGCGCGAGTAGCTGAGAAAGCTTCTGCTGTCCGTCACCATCCCCGGGTGAGTTCCGACAGCGTTGACGGCGGCGTACGATTTAAGCTGCGCTCTGATGCCGTCAAACGTGTCGTTGAACCACCACGCCGGGCCTTGAAACACTTGCGGAAACGCGCCGCACAGCGCGTTGAGCGCGGGGCTGTCGTTCGGGTTGATCGAGAAGATAATACTTCGCGGCAGACTCCCGGCGCCGTACAGCCCGTCCAAAAACTTGGCAAGCTCCGTAATATCCACTCCGCCGCCCATCGCGTCAAAGCCGGCGTTGACGCCGATTTGACCGAAAGCCGCGCTGTTCACATTGCGCAACGGATCGAGGTGCAGCAGCATCGTCCAGCCTCGCCGCGCCAGCTCCGGCGCGAGACTGCCGGCAATTTTCAAATCTGTGATGTCGGCGGAAACGCAGCCGTAACGGGCAAATCTGTCCGCGTCGGCCAGCGCGGCTCCGGCGTCCGAATCCACTCGCAGGCCGGGCAGGACCGTTGTGACGCCATATATACCGTGGTATTCAAGGTCGTCGCCCGCGTTGTCCGTTGTGATTATGCACTCCGTATTTGTTTGCGCAAGCAGCTCTTGCGGCGTGGGCATTTTGTCGTTGCAATGCCGCCATATCTCGGCGGCGGCGCCGGAGCTCAGCGGCAGTTCGCAATCGAAAAACCTCCGGAGTTCTAAATGCGTCCACTCATAGACGGGGTTTCCAACGCAAAGCGGCAACACGGACGCAAACGCCCTGAATTTATCAAACGGCTCCGCGTCTCCGGTGATAAGCCGCTCCGGAACTCCGCACATTCGCATCAACCGCCACTTGTAATGGTCGCCCGCCAGCATCAGCTCGAACAGGTCGGCATAGCGCTTGTTTTCCGCGATCTCTTTGGCCGATATGTGGCAGTGCCAGTCGATAACGGGCAGGCCGGCGGCGTAATCAAAGTACAGCCGCTCCGCCGCCGGGGAATTCAGGAGGAACGCGTCATTTTCTTTCATTTACTGTCATCTCCCGTCCGCTGCTGTCGCCCGCCCGCGTCATCTGACCTTACCGCGCGCGTAGTTGAAGAATACGTCTTTTACGATCTCGCGCCGCTCCTCGGCCTCGGGGTCGGGCGGGGCGTTGGGATCCGGCATACCGCCGACCATAGCGGCGAACACAAAGTCTCCGCCGGGCGCGTAGACGTCCACGTACTCGATCAGCTTATCGCGCAGCCGCTGCTTGTCTACGAGCTTTGTCGAAAACTCTCCCTGGCTGTCCCAGCAGCCGTTCAGAACGAGCCTGCCGCAGTATTTTTGCTTGACGGCGGAGCAATCGTTGGTTATCTGGATGGGATTCCATTCGCGCACGCCGAGCTCAAGCCAGTCGTCTATAAACGGCTCCGACCTGCCGCAGTCGTGCCGGTTGATGAACGCGCCGTTTTCAAGCGCGATATCGCAATGCAGCTTGTGGAAGGGCTTGAAGAACTTGCGGTACATTTCCGGCGAAAAGAACGGGGCGCGATAAGCCGCGTCGTCGTCCATCAGGATGTATACGTCCGGCTTTACGTAGCGGAATATGTCCTTTGTGACCTCCACATAGAACTTTGAAATGTGCGTCAGAAGCGCGAGCACCTCCTCCGGCTCCTCATACAGAGCCAGCAGCGCGCCCTCAAAGCTCATCAGTGAAACGAGCGTCAGGAAATAGTCGCCGCCGTCTGTGACGACCGCTAAATTTTCGCGGTCAACATTCTTGCCGCGTTCCTTATAGTAAGCCTCTTTGTCGCGATGAGACAGGTCGGGCAGCTTGACGACATCGCGCCATTTTGTGATGTCTTCTAACAGCACGACGCCCGGCTTCGGCATCGCGCCGAACATATTCTCGGGGCTGCCGACGTATGTCACGCCCAGTCCCGTGACGATTGGCCCATCCGGCGCCATTTGCGGGGTGAGCAATTCGTCCGTCACGCCCGCCATATACGGCTCCAGCATGGACGGCACGAACTCGTACTCTTTATGCGCGAGCATTCGCAGATAATTTTCTTTGGGCTTCATATGATCTTCAAACCTCCAAAGGGAGACGAAGTTTGAAACAAGTTCAAACTTCCACTGATTTCAGTGCGTTTTGCTCGCCCGTGCGGGCAACCGCAAAACACGCACAGTATGACCATACCTTCTCAGGGAATGGTCATACTTATGTTCTGCCGCTCGGTTTGCGCGTGTTCGGCGGCAGCGGGTCTTTCATACCCATACGGTACTCTTTGCCGGTGGACTTGCGCACCCATATTGTGCTCAACCGCTGCTTCGCGGGCGGTACGAGCGTCAGCGCCTTGTGCGGGCACTCTTCCACGCAGCCGCCGCAGAACCAGCACTCCTCGGCGTAGAGCACTATGGGTTCCTCACCCGGCTCGGGGTTCGGGATCATCACATCACAGGGACAGGTGTTCACACACGCGTTGCACCCCACGCACTTGTCTTTATCAAATTCCAGCACCTTACACGGCGCGGCTAACGACGGTAACGAATACATCTACTTTCCCTCCAGTTCCGCGTATTTCCGATAATTTTCCTCCAAGTCGCCGCTGTACTCGCCTTGCAGATAGTAGTCGACCGGCACCTTTCGGGCTTTCACGCCGCCCTCGTCCTGACTCACAGCCACCCAGCAATGCCAATCGTCGGAGACCTCGGGATAGTCTACCCGCGAGAAGCCCAAGATCGGGCAGCTTGACTTCCTGGCCTTGGACGCTTCTAAATGGGCGAGCCCCAGCTCTATCAGCGAGAGACTTTCAATGGCTCTTACCAGCTCGTGCGGGTTGCCGGCGTACATACGCTGGCCCTCAGTGTCCCACAGGTCCTTCAGACGGCGGATGCCCATATCGAGCGTGTGCTCCGTCTTGTACTCACCGCAGTAGTCCTGCATGAGCCGCGCGACGGCGTAGTTCAGCTCTTTCCAGCCGATATCGCCGCCCTCGGTGCTGACCGGCGCGTAACACCGCGCTTTTTCGCGCTCTATTTGAGCGCGGCTCGGTTCGAGCGCGTCGTGGGCTTCGGCGAATACGGCGGCCTGACGGCCGGAATAGCGTCCAGCCGTCTGGCTCTCGCCGTGGCAGCCTTGACTGGGCAAGGGTCCGCAGCCCGCCGCGAACAGCCCGGGCAGCGTGGTTTGCAAGCGCCAGTCGGTCAGGAAACCGCCCTCGCCGCCGCGCCAGTTATCCGGCGTCTTGTCCGTACCGCACCAGGAGCAGTTGAGCGGCAGCTTGCCGTAATCGCTGACAGGGTATTGCAGCATATCCTGCGCGGGGTCAAAGCCCCATTTAGTCAAATTCTCGTAGATCGGCACGCGGCATTTGCCTTCGTGCGCGAGCATAAGCTGAAAGATTATATCGCGGCTCGTATCGCTCATACCGGGGAAATCGGTGTAGAACGGCATTTGATACTCGCCGCTTTGGACCTTGCTCCACAAGTCGGGGTCGGTGCCGCTTATCTTATACTTAGGCATTATGCCGTGGTCGAGGGCGATCCCGTGACCGATAACGAAGCTGCCCTCTTCGCTGGACTTAAAGATACCCTCTTCGTCGTAGATGAGGTTGCCCTCCGCGTCGGCGTAATGGACCTCCCGACCGTCCTTGTCTACGATACGCGAGCCCTGATATGTGTTGTCGTCGTTGCCCGTGCTGTACGGAGCGTAGCCCATACCGCTGAGCACGTTCGGGCCGCTCTGCTCCATCATTATCAGCTCCGCGCCCGCGCGCCAGCCGATAACGTGCCCCATCGACGTCTGGTTGAGGTTCGTCATCGACTGCGACTCCGTCATCTCCGGCGCGAAGTTGAACAGGCGGTTGGTGTGACCCGTGCTGACGACCACCGCTTTTGCTTTGAATATATAAAACTCGCCCGTGCGGTCGTTGACGCCGACGGCGCCGACGACCCTCGCCCCGGGCCGGCCGTCCTCCGTGAGCAGTCCGGTGACGCATACGCGGTCGTAGACCTCACAGCCGAGCTCGCGCATCTTCGCGTCCACGACCGGCTTGATGTTATAGCCGTAGATGCGCAGACAGTGTTTGTTTTCAATGTCGTAGGCGAACATCAGCTTCGTCTCGTCGTCGCGGAAGATGCTGCCCTTGAACTCGTCGTCAAGGTCTCGGATCTGCACGCCCCACTCCTCGACCTCCTGCAACGCGTCCCAGCCCTCCGAGCCGATGATGTACCGGGCCAGTCCGTTGGTGTAGCCGTCGGTGGTCTCCATCGCGGCTTCGGAGTACATTTTCGGCGTGACCTTACTGCACGGATTCTTTACCGCGCCGTGCCAGTGATCGACGCCCGCGCCGCCGCTGCCGCTGCGCTTGGAGAACCCGCGGTCGGCGACGACTACGCTCACCCCGCGCTGCCTCGCGGCGATCGCGGCGCGGCAACCCGCAACGCCGCCTCCGACGATCAGGACGTCGGAGGTGATGATGTTTTCCTTGCCGTAGTTGACGGGATACGGCCATTTCGGCACCTTGCCGGTCTTGTTTACATAAGTATGCCAGTTCATATATACGTATCTCCTTTCGGATATTCAGATATTCAGATTTCTCGGCATATCTCAAACGCGGAGCGCGTCGCGTCTCGAATATCGCCCACCGCCTTGCAGTCGCCGACGAGAAACACCTCCGTATTGGGAGCGGCGTTTTGGAACGCCCGCGCCTGCTCGGTAAGCGGAGTCATTCCGCACGCGAGCAGCACGATCTCCGGCGCGAGCTCCGCTATCCTCGCCCCGGCGTCGCCGACATTATAAATCAGCTCAACGCCCAGCTCCTCACACCGGTCAAGTAAGTCCTGACCGCCGCCGAGCGGCGACATATCGGAGCCGAGTCCGTGATTCGGAGCCGCTTCGAGGATCGTCACTTTCGCTCCCTTGTGCGCGAGGTCAACGGCGCACTCTATGCCGACCGCGCCCGCGCCGACGATAACGATGTTTTTCGCGCCGCCCCTGTAGTCCGCGACCCACTCGTACCGCTCTAACCCTCGGGGCTTATACGGAACCGCGCCGATCGCGATGACAAGCGCGTCAAAGCCGTGCACGGCGATGTTTTCGGGAGTCGCCTCAAGACCGTGTATTGTGAGATCGGGATTCGTGAGACCGGAATTCTCTATGAACCCGCGCAGATAGTCGAAGTACTGCCGCATATCCTCTTTATAGAACGGCTCTTTTGCGAGCTTTACCTGACCGCCTATCAAGCCGGTTTTCTCGTACAGCGTGACAGCGTGCCCGCGCTCCAAGAGCGTTTTCACGGCTTGCACGCCCGCCGGACCGCCGCCGATAACGCCGACCTTCTTCCGGACCGCCGCCGGCGGGACGCGGAAGTCCGGACACTCGTTGTAGTAGCTTGCCATCGGGTTTACGCTGCACGGACCGCTGAACTTGCCGTTCTTGTCGATCTTAATACACTGGCAGCGCAGACACGGCATATGCTCCCACTCGCGACCGGAGGCGTACTTGCGCGGCATCTCGGGGTCGGCGATAAGTCCGCGCATAAACGCTACAAAGTCAGCCTTCCCGCCCGCGATGATCTCCTCCGCTTGCGGAACGCTCTTTATCGAGCCCACGACGCTTACAAGCAGATCGGGGTATTTCGCTTTGATCTGACCCGCCCAGTCGACGTTGCACATCTGCTTTTGCGTGTACGGGCGTATCATCGGCTTCATATGCTCCGGAATGCCCTGCGTGTCGTGCAGACCGGCGCTGACTTGCAGAATGTCTATCTTATCCTTTATGCAGCCGATAAACTCCAGCGTTTCGTCAAAGTGCGTGTGACCCTCGGCGACCTCGTCGGCTGAGATGCGGTACTCGATGACGACGTCCTCTCCAATGGCGGCGCGCACGGCGTCCAAAACCTCGCACGCGAAGCGCGAACGGTTCGCCACGCTCCCGCCATACTCGTCGGTGCGATGATTATAGTACGGCGACAGGAACTGCGGCAGGAGATTGCCGTGCGCGCCGTGGAACATCACGGACTTGAAGCCCGCTTTCTTACATCGCAGCGCGGCGGCGGCGTATTTTTGCACGGTCTCAGCTATCTTTTCCCGGCTCATCTCGCGGGTGGGGACGGGCTCCCGGCCCGCTAATTTAGCGCGAACCTTCGCCGCCTCCGTGATTACCGCGCTGGGCGCGAAGCCGGTCTCGCCCGCGAGCGTACCCTCCACGTTGCCCTGAGTCGCGCCGCAGTGGTTGATCTCCATTTGACCGACGCAGCCGTAGCGGTCGCACATATCGGC